>VGRB01000076.1 GCA_016875475.1 Deltaproteobacteria bacterium | reverse complement strand
TCGGCGGTGCTGCCTTCCGCTTGCTGAACAGCGTCGGCTCCCTCGACGACGATGATTTCGGGGCTCAATCACACGGCCCGTCCGCTCGCTGTCTACGCTTCGCAGTCCCGGGTCGCCCCGAGCCCACGCAGGACTCGCTTCCGGCTGCTGGCCTGCTCTGCCGGATGGGATTCAACCCACTGGGTCCCATTACAAGGTTTCAGGGCGGGCCTCTCGGCATCCCTTCCTCCTCATCCAGGCTTCGCCTGGCGCAATCAGCGATCATCCCTCATGGGTTCATGGGGATGCCCGATGCCCGCTCGATCGTGGTGCGTGCTGGCGGCGTTCATCTGGGCTTGCGCGGAGCCGGACGGGTCGCGGTCTCCTCTTTCCGAGAGCGGCGTCGTCCCCGAGGTCGGGCCGTACATCATGCCCCACCTCCCGCCACGTAGTGGAGCACGGCTTGCAAGTCACCGCCAAGACGACGACAACACAGTAGTACTAGCGCCCCGCCCTGACGCCCGCGGCCGGCCGCGCGCCCCCTGCGCGACTCCCTCGCCCGGACGGCCGCCACGGCAGCGGGGGGGCTACCGCTTCCCCCACCCTCGTCACGTGGGATGGCGGGGCCGTGGGGAGCGCCAAGCGGGTCCATTGCGAGGCTCCCTGGGGAAGCAAGACATCACTCGACTCGACCAATGTCCCCGGTCAGCACCTCCAGCGCGACGCAGTCGGTCCGTGCCTCCAGGCTCGCTGCAAGTTGCTCCTTGCGGACGTCCAGCAGCACCCGCCGAGCGTCCAGCACTTCGACGATCGTCATCTCGCCGGCCTCGAACCCCTTCTCCACGGCCCGGCTGGTCGCCTCCGCCCGGGGAACGATCTCCTGTCGGAACCGGTCGAGGGTGTCCTGTCCCTGCACGCAGCGCTCCCAGGCCGTTGCCACCTCCGCCCGGAGGTCCCGGGCCGCGGCCTCGACGCTCTGTTCGTGCGCGGAGGCGTCCGCCTCGGCCCGCCGGATCGCAGCGGAGTTCCAGTTCCACAACGGGAGTTTCACCTGGACCAGGCCGCCGACCGAGTCCTTGTCGAGGTCGCGGTCGTAGAAGGCGCCGACCGAGAACGCAGGCACGCGGCGCGCGCGCTCCGCGGAGACCTGCGCCTGGCCCGCCGACACGCGGGCTTGCGCGGCCGCCAGCCCGGGATGACGGTCCATCACCTTGAACACCGTGGGCTCCAGGTCGCCCGCGCCCCTGCGAGGCCCAAGCTCGACCTTGGCAACGAGGAGCCCCGGTTCCGGCACGTCGAGGAGCACGGCGAACGTGCGGCGGTCGGCCCGGTCGGCAGATCGGGCCCGAGCGAGATCGAGCCGCACGCGTTCGAGGTCGGTCTCGATGCGCGGCACCTCGGTCGGCCGAGCCTCTCCCTTTTCCACGCGAAGCCGGACCAACCCGGCGAGCCGGGCGACCTGCGACTCCGTCTCCTCCAGCGTGGAGACGAGGTGCCGGTCGTACACGAGACGCCAGTACAACGCGGCCAGCCGTCCGAGTACCTCGTTCCTCGCATGGACGGCGTCGAGCCGGGTCGAATCCGCCTCGGCGCGGACGGCGCGCACCTCGCCGGCACGCGGACCCAGCCAGTCGAACGGGATCGTCACTCCCAGGCCCCATTCCAGGCCGGCGTCGCCCTGCCCGCGGGGCCTGCCCCGGCCGAGCCGAGTCTCGAACTCCGGGTTGGGGATCTGCCCGGCAGCGGCGACGCCGGCCTCCGCCGCCTCGGCCCGCAGAACGGCCTGCCGGACGTGCGGCAGCAAATCGATCCGGCGCACTACGTCGGCCCATCGCATCGGACCGGCGGGTGTTTCCTGGGCCTCGGCGCAGGGACTGAACGCGACCGCCAGCAGGCCGGCGATCGTCCTTGACCAGGTGAGTCGCATCCTTCCTCCGGTGGCCGGCGCGTCGCCGGCCGGTCATCTGCTCGACAGGGAAGCCGCCACGGCCAGGACGTCCGCCAGGGACACGCGGTCGGCCGGTCCCCGGGCGCGGATCACCCCCTCCGCGTCCACGAGGATCACGGTGGGAAGCTGTGTGAGTCCCCAGGCGTCCGCCGTCCCGGGTCCCGCGAGATGGACGTCGTCCAGGCCGCCAGCGACGCGGTCTGCCAGTGCCCAGTCGCGGTCCAGGCCGGCCGCGACCACCTCCGCCTCCCGGGCATGACGCCCTTCTCCGACCACCTCGGGAAGGTGTCCCCGGCAGGCCGGGCACCACGACGCCCAGAAGTACAGGACCACGGGCCGTCCGCGGAAGGCGTCGAGGCGCTGCTCCCGGCCTTCGCGGTCCATCAGCACCAGCGGGGGTGCGGGCTGCGGGTCCACTGGCTGCAGGGCCGGGGTGTCGGGACGCCTCCCGTGCTCGACGGCCAGGTACGCCGCCACCAGACCGGCCTGGACCACCACCCCGGCGGCCAGGGCTACCGCCGTCTTGCGGTTCATCCGGGGTCCTCCGCCGCGATCGGCTCGCGGCGCGGCAGGAGCGTGTAGAGCACCGGCAGCACGAACAGCGTCAGGAGCGTGGACGAGATCACGCCGCCGATGACAACGGTCGCCAGCGGGCGCTGGACCTCGGCCCCGAAGCCGGTGTTCAGGGCCATCGGCAGGAACCCGAGACTCGCGACCAGCGCCGTCATCAGCACGGGGCGCAGGCGGGACTCGGCCGCGTCCTCGACGGCCTCACGGAGCGGGAGCCCCTCGGCCATGCGCTGCCGGATCGCCGAAACGAGGACCATGTCTCCCAGGACCGAGACGCCGGCCAGCGCCACGAAGCCGACGCCGGCCGAGATGCTGAACGGCAGCTCGCGGACCCACAGCGCGAGGATGCCGCCCACCGCCGCGAGCGGCACGCCCGTGAACACGCGCCCGGCGTCCAGCCACCGGCCGTAGGTGGCGAACAGGAGCAGCAGGATCAGTCCCAGCGCGACGGGCACGACGATGGCGAGTCGCTTCGAAGCTCGCTCCAGGTTCTCGAACTCGCCTCCGAACCGGACGAAGGTCCCCGGAGGCATCTGGACCTCGCGGGCGATGGCCTCGCGCGCCTCTGCGACATAGCTGCCCAGGTCCCGGCCGCGGACGTTCGTCTGGACGACAACCCGCCGTTTGCCCCACTCGCGCTGCACGGTTGAGGGCCCCTCCGTCGCATGGATCCTTGCCACGGACGAAAGCGGGACCTGCTCGCCGCTTGTCGCTGAAACGAGAATCCGTCCGATCGCGGCGGCATCCCGCCGGTACCGGTCGTCTACCGCGACCGCGACCGGGAACCTGCGCTGGCCGTCCTGGATCGACCCCACCTCGATGCCACCCAGCAGTTCGACCGCCGATAGCGCCTCGTCCAAGGGGATCCCGTGGCGACCCGCCTCGGCGCGGTCCACCTCGACCGCGATCACCGGCTGGCCGGTCACCTGCTCCGTGAAGACGTCGGCGGTCCCCGGCAAGCGCTTCAGCACCGCCTCCACCTCGCGCGCCTTCGACCGCAGGAACTCGATATCGTCGCCGAAGACCTTCACGCCCAGGTCGGTGCGCACCCCGGCGATCATCTCGTTCGCGCGCATCTCGATGGGCTGGGTGAAGACGAGCTTCATGCCCGGCATCTCGGAGAGGGCCGCCGCCATCGCCTCGACCAGTTCGTCCTGCGTGCTCGCGCGGGTCCATCCTGCGACTTCCTTCAACATGATGAAGACATCGGACAGCTCGACGCCCATCGGATCCGTGGCGACCTCCGCCGTACCGGTCCGGGTCCAGACCCGCTCCACCTCGTCGGGGAAGTCCTCCAGCAAGGCCTTCTCGATCAGTTCGCCCTGCCGCACCGACTCGTCCAGCGAGATGCTCGCCAGCCGGACGGCGTTGATCACGATGGACCCCTCCCGGAGCCGGGGGATGAACTCGGAGCCGAGCCGCGTCACCAGGAACGCGCCGTTGGCCAGGACCAGCACCGCCCCCGCGACCACCCACGCCGGGTTCCGGAGCGCCAGGCCCAGGACCGGTCGGTATGCGCGGCGCAGGCCCCGCACAATCGCGGGCTCACGGTGCGAGACCTTGCGGCCGATCCCCAGCCGGATCAGGACCGGAACCAGCGTCAGGGACAGGAGCATCGAGCCGGCGAGGGCGAACAGCACCGTGAGCGCCATGGGCCGGAACAACCGCCCCTCGATCCCCTCAAGCGTCAGCACGGGCAGGTAGACGATCGCGATGATCAGCTCGCCGAACAACGTCGGCGTCCGGACTTCGACGACAGCGTCGCGGATGACCTCGTGGGGGGGGCGCGCACCGCGGTCGAGCCCGAGCCGGCGCACCGCGTTCTCGACCTGGATGACGGAACTGTCCACCAGCAGGCCGAAGTCGATGGCCCCCAGGCTCATCAGGCTTCCCGCGATGCCGAAACGGGCCATGAGGTTGGCCGCGAACAGCATGGACAGCGGGATTGCCGACGCAACGACGAGTCCCGCCCGCAGGTTCCCCAGGAAGACGAAGAGCACGGCGACGACGAGCAGCGCACCTTCCAGGAGGTTCGTGCGGACCGTTCGCAGCACGCGGTCGACCAGCGTTGTGCGCTCGTAGACCGGCTCGACGTGGATGTTGTGCGGCAGCGTCTTGCGGACTTCCTCGAGCCGGGCGACCAGCCGCGACGTCACGTCATGGCTGTTCTCGCCCATCAGCAGGAACCCGAGGCCCAGCACGGCCTCCCCATCGCCATCGGCCGTCACCGCGCCGCGGCGAATCTCGCGGCCGTCCGCCACCCGGCCGAGGTCGCGCACCCGGATGGGCACCCCCTCCCGGGCCGTGACCACGATGTTCTCGAGGTCCGCCAGCCGTGTGGCGATCCCGATCCCGCGGACGACGTAGGCCTCGCCGGCCTCCTCGATCACGCCGCCGCCCACGTTGCGGTTGTTCCGCTCGAGCGCCTCGACGAAGTCCGCGAGGGGGATGCCGTAGGCCTGGAGCCGGGCCGGGTCCACCAGCACCCGGGCTTGCCGCTCGTCGCCCCCCCAGGAGTTGACCTCGGCGACCCCGGGCACAGACCGGAGCTGGGGGGCCACGACCCAGTCCTGGACCGAGCGCACTTCGGCCAGGGACGAGCCCTCGCCGGTCACCAGGTAGTGGAAGACCTCGCCGAGCCCCGTCGCCACGGGGCCCAGGCTGGGCCGCTCGATGCCCGGGGGGAGGGGAACCGCCTGGACGCGTTCGTTGACCGTCTGTCGGGCCAGGTACACGTCGGTCCCGTCCCGGAACGTCGCGACCACCTGCGAGAAACCGGTCTTCGAGATCGAGCGCACGTCCTTCAATCCCGGGAGTCCGGAAACGGAGGCCTCGACGGGTGCCGTGACGAGGCGTTCGACGTCGATCGGAGACAACGCCGGCGCGGATGTGTTGACCTGCACCATCACTGGCGTGATGTCCGGGAAGGCATCAAGCGGCAGGCGGAGGGCCGAGAGGACTCCGGCCACCGCGATGATGGCCCAGCCCGCAACGACCAGCCCCGGGTGACGGAGCGACGCCTCGAGGATTCTCGTCAGCATGGCGTCCTCCTAGTCGGCCCCGCAGCAGCCGGCGCCGATGCTGTCCTTGAGGGTCTCGGTCTTCAGCAGGAAGCTCCCGTCCACGACCACGGGGTCGCCCGGCTTCACGCGCCCCCGGACCGCCAGCATGTCGCCGCCGGCCGGCTCGGTCTGCACGCGCCGCGCCTCGAACACATGGTCCGAGGTCCGGACGAAGACCAATCGGGCTCCCTTCGCGTGCTGGACCGCCGCCCGCGGCACGAGGACCCTGGGCTCCGAGGTGCCCGACGCGACCCGTGCGGTCGCAAGCATGTGGCCGCGCAGGGCGCCGTCGGGGTTATCGAGCGCCACCCGGCCGCGGACGGTCCGCGTGTGCGGATCCAGCTCCGGAGCGAGCGTTTCCAGCACGCCGGTCACCTCGCGATTCCCGAGCGCGGGGACGGTGATGGTCACCCGCCATCCGACCGCGACGCGGACTAGGTCGGACTCGGGGATGTCCACCTCGGCCCAGAGCCGCGACGGGTCGACGACCTCGAACAGGACCTCGCCCGACGCCACGAAGCTGCCGAGGGTCGCCGTCCGCTTCAGGACCACGCCCGTGATCGGCGTGATCAGCCGGTAGCGGCCGGATCGCGTGGTACCGGCGCCGATGACGCCCAGGGCCGCATCTGCCGCCGCGCGTTCCGCCCGGGCCTCCTCCAACGCCTGCCGGGCCTCCTGCACTTCGCGGATCGAGGTCACCCCCTCCCCGCGAAGTGTTTCCAGACGTTCCAGCCGCGCCCGTGCGACCTCTTCCCGGGCCTTCGCGGCGTCGCGTCGGGCCCGGCCCTCGCCGGCCTCGCTGCTGTCGATTTCGGCGAGGCTGGCTCCTGCCGCGACGGGGGTGCCGATGTCCGCTTGGACGGCGCGCACGACGCCCGGCGCACGGGCGTTCACCCGGGCCACCCCGGCGGCATCCCAGGCGAGCCGGGCCGGGGCCTCAACGCCTTCCTGCACGGGGCCTTCGACCGCCTCGACGACCTTGAGGCCGGCGAGAGTGACGGCGCGCGGGGACTTCAGGCGTACCTTCGTCCCGTCGGCCGGCGCGTCGGCGAGCGCGTCGGCAGCCGACGGAGGAGCATCGCCCGCGCGGCCGCGGCAGATCGGGCAGATGGACTCCGGGAACCCGTGTTCCTCGCACCAGTCCGCTCTGGCCTGGAAGACCGGGACCAGCTTCGGGTTGCACTTCGTGCAGAGGGCCTCGGGGACCCCGTGCTCCGGGCAGATACCCGATCGCGCCGCGGCGCGATTCGCGGCGGGTCGCTTGTGTTCGGCCTCGGCCGGCCGTTCCCGCGACCCGCACGCCATCGCGGTGACGGCGACAGCAAGCAGGAGGCGGTTCATGCTACTTCCCTCCGGCCGCGGGGCGCGCGATCTTCAGGTTCGGATTGCACGCCAGGCACTGCGACTCCGGCAGTCCGTGCTCCGCGCACCAGTCGCCGATCGCCTTGAAGGCGGCGATGAGCGACGGGTCGCACCGGGTGCACATCGACTCGGGCACGTCGTGCTCGGCGCACCAGTCCTCGTGGGAACCCGGTCGGGCGCCGGCAGGTGCGTGTGCAGCCGCCGAGGGCGTGGTTCTTGCCTCCTTTGCAGCGGACGGTGCGGATTCGTTCCGGGAACACGAGAACAGGGCAGCGGCGGCGAACAGGATCGCGAAGCGAACCATGGTCTCTCTCCTCGCCACGGCGCAAGGGCGCCTAGCGTTCCGGTCCCCGCGGACGGGAGCCACTCGACGAATGGAACGTCAGTCGGGGTCAGGAGATAGGGGCACGAGGCGGCTCGAACACCCTGGGTGTGTGTCCGGGCGTCAGCGGGGGAGCCGGGCATCGGGCGTCCGCGACGATCTGAAGGGAACAGACGCGCATCTCGGGGACGGCGTCCAGCCGGAAGACCTTGCAGGGGCAGAAGCACTGGTCATCGAGGCAGCCGCCCTGGACGGACTGCGACGCCGGCTGGGAAGCGTCGTCCGACTCGCAGTCTCCGGCTGTCTCGCCGCAGCACTCGGAAGCTGGGCCCAGCCTCGCGCCGGTAGAGACCAGCACGAACGTCAGCAGGAGGGCGAGGGCGGTGCGGAGCCCGGTCATCCAGCGTTCACCCAGGAACCCGAGGGGAAGTATATCGGGTTCTCGGGGTTCAATGCCTTCCACCGTTCCGCCAATGACACGAGTCCGCGTTCGGCGAAGTACGCGTTCCGCAGTCCCCGGTCCACCGCCGGATTGTGGCTCGACGCCCACCGGGACTGTCGTCTCCGGTATACGCTTCTCCACGCGGTCTTGGCCTGAACTCCGAGTTGGATGAGCCGCCTCGCGACCGTGCGCTTGCGCTTCCAGTGCCGGAGCACTATCGCACGCAGGCGCCGCCTGACGTGGGCGTCCAGACCGTTCAGCGTTTGCAACTCCGCGGCGCTGCAAACCGAGAAGAAGCCAATCCAGCCACGCAGATACTCGTTGACCTTGGCGATGCAGTCGCGAAGCGACTGACCCCAGGTCCGCGGTGTCAGCTCCCGGATTCGCTCGTCTATCCGCTCTTTCGAGCGTTTCGACAGCAGCACATCCACCCCTCCGTCCAGCGGTTCTCGCCGCAGGCGGAAGCCCACGAAGTGCCGCTCCTCCGGCCGAGCTACGGCGCTCTTGCCCGCGTTCACCTTCAGCCGCAACCGGCCCTCGATGAACCGGACAATGCTCGCCATCACGCGCTGTCCCGACCGCTCACTACGAACGTAGATGACCTCGGGCCGGCGCCTCCACGCGCACTGGGCTGCGTTGAGGCGCCGGCCCTCTTGCCAAGAGCCAACCTGCCCGCGCGACTTGCCCTGACGGAGGCAGGGCCGACCGACCCCTCCATCACTGGTGCCCTTGGCCTCATCCGTTTGCACGTCACTGATCTACCCTACGGACCCGGCTGCCTTCCGGCGGGCGCCGGCCAAGCCGCCGCCGCGCCCACGTGCGGAACCCATGGTACGGGTATGGGCACGGGTACGGACCGGGAGCGCTGGTGATATGATCCGCCGCCTGCGTCCCCGGGACCCGGAGCGTCCCGGCGGGCGCACCGGCGTTCAAGGAGGTCCGGATGGCCGATTCCGAGCGCGTCCCCATCACGCCCGCCGGGCTTGCCCGGCTCGAGGAGGAGCTGAGGAGGTTCAAGGACGAGCGGCCCGTCATCATCAAGGCGATCGGCGAGGCGCGGGCGCTCGGCGACCTGTCGGAGAACGCGGAGTACCACGCGGCCCGCGAGCGGCAGGGCCTGATCGAGGCACAGATCCGCCAGCTCGAGAGCCTGATCACGCGCGCCGACGTGATCGACCCGGCGAAGATGTCCGGCCCGGTCATCCGGTTCGGCGCGACCATCACGCTGATGGACGAGGACAAGGGCGAGGAGGTCCACTACCAGCTCGTGGGCGACGCCGAGGCGGACATCTCCCACGGCCGGCTGTCGGTGCGCGCCCCGCTCGGCCGCGCGCTCCTCGGCAGGGAGCCGGGCGACGAGATCGAGTTCAAGGCGCCCGCCGGGGTCCGCCATTTCACGGTCGTGGAGGTCGAGTACAAGTGACGGGAAGGGGTCAGGGAGGCGTACGGGTCGTGTCGTGCCCGGACGTCGCGGCGACCGAGGAGCTGGGCGCGGCGATCGCGCGCGAGGCGCGGCCCGGCGACGTGATCGGGCTGTGCGGCCCGCTCGGCGCCGGCAAGACCGTGCTCGTGCGCGGCGCGGTGCGCGGCCTCGGCGGCGACCCGGCGCTCGTCCGGTCGCCCACGTTCACGCTGATGAACGTCTATCCGTGCGTACCGCCGATCCACCACTTCGACCTGTACCGGCTCGCCTCCGCGGACGACCTGGAGGGCATCGGCTTCCACGAGTTCGCGCACGCGGACGGGGTGTCGTTCGTGGAGTGGGCGGACCGCTTCCCGGAACTGGGGCCGCAGCTCTCGTTGAGGGTGGACATCGGGTTCGCCGGCCGCGGCGAGCGGCGGCGGGTCTCGTTGACGGGTTCCCTCGGCAAGGGTCAGGAGCAGGAGGATTGATGCAGCCGCAACCCAACACGGTCAGCTACACGGTCTACGAGGTGACGGCCACGTCCGGGACGGACCTCCAGGTCGCGGTCCTGCAGGGGCTGGTCCGCGGGCGGATCACGAGGATCGACGTGGACGTCGGCCACGACAAGGCCGCCGGGTTCGCCACGTGGGACGACCCGCTGGACACGGACTTCTCGCCCGAGAAGGTGTTCTTCGGATCGCTCATCCTGTTCTCGTACCGGACGGACAAGCTCGCGGTCCCGTCCTCGACGCTGAAGCTGTACGTCCGGCAGCGCGTCGCCCAGAACCTCGCCGCCACCCGGCGCGAGAAGCTCCCGAAGAAGGAGCGGGACGAGCTGGCCGAGCAGGTCAAGACCGAGCTGCTCCGCCGCGCCGTGCCTACGATCGGCGCGTGGTCCGTGATCTGGGATCAGGAGACCGGGCGGATCCGCCTCCACACGACCTCCACCGCGGCGAACGACGACTTCGTGGCGCGCCTCCGCGACGCGCTCGGCGTGGAGGTCCGGCCGCTGAACACGGTCGGGGTGATGGAATCGCGCCTCGGCGAAGGCGAGCTGGACCAGGCGTATCACCTGCTGCCGACGTCCTTCCTGGGCATCGGCGAAGCGCCCGACACGGACGGGGAGGTGTAGAGATGGCAGAGCTGAGCATGGCGGACAAGCTGCGCCGCACGCACTTCCTGGGGCGCGAGTTCCTGACGTGGCTGATGTTCCGGTCCGTGAAGGACGAGGGGGTGTTCCGCCTCGACGACGGGACCGCGTGCGAGGTCTTCTTCGAGCGCGCGCTGACGCTGGACGGCGACAACCCGGCCCGCGAGATGAGCACGATCAAGGTGGACGAGCCCGCGATCTCCGAGGAGGTCATGCTGTCGCTGCGGCTCGGCAAGAAGGTCAGCCGCGCGCGCCTGAACGTCCTGGTCGAGGACCGCGAGTACGGCTTCGTGCTCGACGGCGCGCTGCTGATGCGGTCCATCAAGCTGCCGGACGCGACCGCGATGGACCCGGTCGAGGTGCTCGGCGAGCGCGCCGCGTTCTGCCGCGAGCTGGAGGACGTCGTCCAGCAGGTGTTCCTGCGCTTCGTCCGCCTCCGGATCGACCGCAAGGCCTGGACGCGCGAGGCCGCGAGCATCCGCCGCTGGCTCGAGCCGGGGCCGCACTTCGTGGACGACGTCACGGACCACGGCTCCGCCACCGCGTGACTTCCGCGCTCCCGCGCCACGATCGGACGCCGAGGCGCCGGGAGGCCACCCGTGAAGCTCAAGCGCGGCGCGATGCCGGCCGCGGAGTTCGCCGAACTGGAGATCGCCACGACGTCGCCCGGAGCCGGGTTCTACTGCCTGAGCTTCGTCGGATCGGCGTTGTAGAAGGGCGGGCCGGATCAGGACTGCCCCGCCCGGGCCCGCTTCAGCTTCAGGAAGGTGTCGATCGCGTGGCGCGTCAGGTGGCCGGCCTTGACCGGGCCGCTGCCCTTCGTCGAGACCAGCGCGGCGAACGCGAACTCGGGGCGCGACGCGGGGAAGAAGCCGACCATCCACGTGTTGAACAACCCGGACCCGTCCGTGCTGGTCAGGGTGCCTGTCTTGACCGCGACGCCGCCGCCGTGGCCCTTGAACCGCGCCAGGTACTTGCCGGCGGTCCCGTCCACCGAGGTCGTGACCATCATCTCGCGGATGCGCGCGGCCGCGTCGGCACTGATCAGCCGCCCGGTCGGGTCGACCGCGGTCGCGGACGCGGTCCCCTTCGGCGCGAGAGTCACCCCCGAGGGCAGGAGCCCACCCGTCGCCACGATCGCACCGAGCACCGCGCCGTGGAGCGGCGCGAGCGTGCTGTTCGCGAACCCGGCAGCCATCCGCGCGAGCGCGAGTTCCCCGGCCGGCCGGACCGCGCGCGACTCGGCCTCGAGCTCGCCCAGCCGCAACACCCGGTTGAACCCGAGCCGCTCGGCCATGGCAACGAGCCTGCCGGCGTCCAGGTGCCGGATCGCGAGCTTCCCGAACACCGCGTTGGTCGAGTGCGCGAACGCGCCCGCGAGCGACCTGCACGCCCGATCGCGCTTCGAGTCCTTCAGGTGCACCGGCTCCAGCGAGTGCGAGCCGCCGCTGTAGCAGGTCGAGGTCCCCGGCTTGATCGCGCCGCCCTCCAGCAGGGCCGCGGTCGTGATCACCTTGAAGATGGACGCGGCAGGAAACGCGGCCGTGGTCGCCGGGTGCGCGATCCGCGCGTTCGAGGTGTATTCGGACACCGCGACAGGCGCGCCGGTCTCGACGTCGATCGCGACGAACGCGCCGAATTCCGGACGGTTCTGCGCGAAGTACCGGTCCAGGTGCCGCTTCCACGACGCCCCGAGCGGCTGGGACGGGTCGTCCACGACCGCGGGGGCGGCGGCCGCCGGGCGGCGCGGACGCGAGGCGGAATTGCCCTTCTTCTTCGCGCCGCCGGCCTTCGCCTTGGCCTTCTTCTGGACCGCGACCTTCTTCTTCGGCGCGGCCTCGACCTCCCCTCCCCCGAGCGGAGCCATCGCAGGGATCAGCAGCGCGGCGATCGCAATCGCGAGGACCCGGTGTCGCATCGAACCTCCGCAGCCCCGCGCACGGGGCGATCGGCATTGTAGCAGCGGGGGCGGGAGCGCACCAAGAACGGGTGGGGCTGTCCGTACGGTGGGGCAAGGCTACCCGGGCGGAGGAGGCTCGAGCACGGTGACGGTCAGGGCCTTGTCGCCGCTCCAGCCGTCCGCGGACCCGTCGCCGGTGTCGCCGAACTGCCAGTGGTACCCGTTGTCGGCCGAGAACCGGAAGGCGATCGAGAAGATCCCCGCCTGCGGCGCGGTCAGCTCGGCCATGAACTCGAAGTTCTCGCCGCAGTCCAGGCACTCGCCGTTGTAGGTCGCCGGGAACCACGTCCAGCCTTCCTCGCGGAAGGGATCGCCGCCGGCAGGACCGGCTCCGATCTCGGCGATCAGCTTCGTCGGGTCCTTGGGGTCGACGTTGGTCACACCGTCCGCCCACACGCGGCCGTAGATCATGCCCGTGGACTCGCCCGCCGTGATCGTGAACGGCTCGACGGGGAACTGCGTGTTGGCCCACATCGCCGGGTCGAGGTCGATGCAGCGGAGCCCGTTCGCGAGCACCGCGGTCACCTCGCCGTCCGACACGGTCACGTCGTAGTCGCCCGCATCGTCGAAGAAGGGCGCGCCCGCCGTGATGGTCATGTCGTCGTCGATCGTGTACGCCGTCGCCTCGTAGTCGCCGAACTCCACCTCGGTCACCGGCAGCTCGAAGCCGGCACCCTTCAGGGTCAGCACCCAGTTGGCCGTGCACGGGACCACGGCCGGCTCGACCGACTCGACCTTCAGCCGGCACTGCGGGTCGTCGCCGTCGGTCACGCCGTCGCAGTCGTTGTCGATGCCGTCGCCGCACGACTCGCTCATGGCCGGTCCCTCGATCGCGGCCGGGTCGGGCGTGGAGACGCACTCGCCCGACTCCTCCAGGCAGTCATCGAGCGTGCAGGGGGACTCGTCCGCACAGTCGCGCGCCGCGCCGCCGCCGCAGGTCCCGCCCACGCAGACCTCGTCCACCTTGCAGAACAGGCCGTCGTCGCACGCCTCGCCGTCCGCGATCGGGCGGATGTCGCAGCGCGCGACGGCCATGTCGCACACCTCCTTTTCGCACTGGCCGATCTCGACCTTCGGGAACGCGCCCTCGCACTCGGCGTCCGCGGCGCAGACCGGGATGTCGCTGTTCGGCGCGCCCGGCGTGCCGTAGTTGACCGCCTGCTTCGGGTCGTTGTCCCACCCGGTCCGGACGGTCGCGCTGTGCCAGGAGGAGTCCTTGGTGCCGTCGCCGGGGACCTTGTTCCGCTCCATCGAGCGGACCGGCTTGTCGGGGATCGTGGGCAGTTCGCCGCTCGAGCCGTTGCAGATCACGAGGTCGATGACCTTCGTGTCCGCCGCGATCAGCCTGTAGAGCGACGGCTGGGACGGCGACGGGTTCGGGAGCACCATCGTGTTCTTGCCCACCACGTCCGGCAGCACGTCGAGCGCGGACGCCGGCAGGCTGCCCAGCTTCTCCGCGTCGTATTCCGCGACGAGGAAGTGGCCCCAGGGCTCCAGGATCAGGTTGCGCACGTAGTGGGTCGGGGCGTCGAACACGAAGTCGGACATGGTCGGACCCGCGCCCGTGACCTTGAAGCCCTTGAGGTCGAACGGCGCCGGGGTCATGTTGCGCAGCTCGAACCACTCGTCGAAGGGCGCGCCCTTCGCGCCCATCCACATGATCTCGTTGATCACGATCTCGCCCACCTGGGCCACGCCCCACACCGTCAGGACCGACGCGAAGGCGGGGTCGTAGCCGTTGGCCGAGCCGTCCATGTCGCCGAACTGCCACGTGACCCCGCCGTCGAGCGAGAACCGCGCGGCCACGTGCAGCAGGCCGCCGACCGCGAGCGTCAGCGTCCGCGAGTACATGAACGAGCCGCCGGTGGTGTCGAGGAGCTGCGCGTCCACCCACTGCCAGGAGGGATCCTCCCACGGGTTCGTGCCGCGCGCGCCCCAGCCGATCTGGGCCTTCACGCCGGTCGCGTCCGGCGTCTCGACGTCGGTGACGCCCGGGATCGTGACGGTCGCGAGGTACGACGGCGAGGTCTCGCCCTCCTTCATCTCGTGCGTGGCCGGGTCGAGCAGGACCGCGAGGATCGGGGAGTCGTCCGGGACCTTGCCCGTGTACAGGAACACGTCCGCCGCGGCGTACGAGACCGTGCCGTCGGACACCGTGACCGACACCATCCCGATCTCGTGCGGCGGGGTCGTCAACCGGACCTGGGTGGCCGACAGGACCGTGAACGGCACCTCGACGCCCGCGAAGTTGACCACACCGCCTTCGCCAAGCACGTCGAACGACTGGCCCTCGAGCACCACGACCGACCCGCCCGCGGACGGGCCCTCGGACGGCGTGGCGTGCGTCACCGACAGCAGGCACTGCGCGTCGTCCCCGTCCGTGTCGCCGTCGCAGTCGTTGTCCACCTTGTCGCCGCAACTGGCGGCGCCCTTCGCGCCCTCGACCGCGTCGTCGCGCCACGCGTGCACGCACGTCCCCACGACCGCGTCGCACGAGTCGTCCGTGCACGGGACGCCGTCGTCGCACGAGTGGTCCGTGTGGACGCAGCCGCCGATCACGGCCGGGTCGCACGTGTCGTCGGTGCAGAAGTTGCCGTCGTCGCAGTTCCGCTTCGGGCCGGGCTTGCAGGCGCCGTCCTTGCAGGCATCGTCCACGGTGCACTCGTTCCCGTCCTCGCACGGGTCGGTGTTCGGCTTGTAGACGCACCCGAGCACCGGGTCGCACGAGTTCGTGGTGCAGAGGTTCGGGACCTTCTCCTCGACGTCGAGGTAGTCCTCGCAGACCTTGTCCTCCCTGGATACGCACACGCCGGCATCGCACACGGTCTTCAGCGTGCAGACGTTGTTGTCCGGGCAGTCGCCGCCCTCGTTCACCGGCGCCATCTCGCAGAGCCCGGTCTCAGGCTTGCACGTGCTCACCGAGCACGCCGTGTTCTGGTCCGTCGGGCAGGCCGCCGGGATGGTCGTCTCGTCCACGACGCACTTGTAGGGGAAGTGCTCGACGTCGCACTTGAGCGTGCCGTTGCAGAGGTTCCCGTCCTCCTTGACCGCGCAGCGCTCCGGCTCGTCCGCCGTGCACTCGCAGCGGTCCTTGCCGGGGGTGCAGGCGCCGGCGGTGCAGACGTCGCCCTCGGTGCACGCCTCGCCGTCGTCGCAGTCCGTCCCGTCCGCCTTCGCCCGGACGTCGCACTTGCCGCCCGGCACGGCGGTGTCGCACCACACCTCGTGGCAGCCGCCGGGAGCGACCGTGTCCTTGCAGTCGTCCTCCACGGTCGCCGGGGCGCACACGAACGGGATCACCTCGACCTCGGCCTCCGGCGGGGTGTCCGGGGTCACCTCCGGCTCGTCCTGGACCTCGGGCACGTCCGGGGTGGCCTCGACGGGCGCGTCGGACGACACGTCCTGCGCGCCGTTGCCACCGCTGCTGCCGCACGCGACCAGGACCAACGCCGCGATCGCCACGACCGGAACCAGAAGCCTGCGATGCATCTCCCGTGCCCTCCCTTCAGAGAAAACGCGACGCGTCAACAATTACCCGAACGGCGGGGGAATAGCAAGACGAAATCGCGTCGGAGCGGGGGGTCGCACGACCGCATCGTCGAGCGATCCGGAACGCCGGTCAACCCCGGTAGAGCATCAGCGTCAGGAAATAGTCGGCGACGAGAATGAGGATCGACGACAGCACCACGCTCTGGGTGGTCGCGATGCCGACGCCCCGCGCGCCGCCGCTCGCGTTCAGGCCCTTGTGGCACCCCACGAGCGTCAGGATCAGCCCGAACACGCCCGCCTTGATCAGGCCGGACGTCACGTCCCACGGCTCCGCGAACTGCCCGATCTTGTCCAGGAACATCCCCCCGTCCACGCCCATCAGGTTCACGGCCACGTAGTACGCTCCCCCGATGCCGACCAGGTCGCAGAACGCCGTCAGGATCGGCAGCATCACGAGCCCCGCGATCACCCGCGGCGTGACCAGGTACTGGACCGGGTTCACGGCCATCGTGCAGAGCGCGTCGACCTGCTCCGTCACCTTCATGGTCCCGATCTCGGTGGCGATCGCGGACCCGACCCGAGCGGGCACCATCAGCGACGTGAGGACCGGCGCCAGCTCGCGCATCAGGGCGAGCGAGACCGTCGATCCGACGAGGGTCTCCGCGTTGAACAGCCGGAAGGTCTGCACGGTCTGGACCGCGAACACCATCCCCGTGAACAGGCCGGTCAGGACGACGATGAACAGCGACCCGACCCCCACGAACTCCATCGCCTGGAAGAAGAGCATCGGGCGGAACGGCGGACGGACAAGCCAGACGAGCGCCTCCCAGAGCAGGATGAGCGCCGCCCCGAACCCCTCGACCGCTGCGACGACCTTGCGGATCGTCGCGATCGCCGCGCGCGCCAGCATCGGCGAGGATCCTACATCGATCGGAGCCGGGAGCGGGAGTGGGAGCGGGAGCGGCCCACCCAGTTGCGCCCCGACCCCCCGGCCGCGTACAATCCAGGCGGCTTCGTGAGTCGATCCGGAGGCATCATGCGTCGCAACCCGGTTTCCGCGGGCGTCCTCGCCCTGGCGTGCGCGTGCGCCTGCGCGAGCGTCGCGTGCACGAGCGTTTCCTCCCCGGCCGTCGGCCCGGACCCTGGGTTCGACCCTGCGGGCGACCCCTCCGGCGGCAAGGACCTGCCCGTGTGGCTCCCGGACACGGCCGAGGGGGGCGGAGACCCGATCGGCGACCCCGCCGGAGACCCGCTCGATGATCCCCTCGCGGGCGACGAGGGCGACGGCGGCGACGTGCCCCCGGCGCTCCAGCCCTGCGGGC
>VGRB01000075.1 GCA_016875475.1 Deltaproteobacteria bacterium | reverse complement strand
GGAGCAATCCGAGAGCCTTCGCCCCTGTCCCTTTCCCACTCCCTCGTACCGGGATCCTCGGGATGCCCTCTGCCCCAGAGCGGGAAGCATGGACCGGTGGATCACGCTCCTACGCGAGAGCCGACAGATGCACGGGTCGTCGTCCCAGTCGCCGCACTCGAGGTAGCCGATGTCCTCGTACTTGTCGTCCGGGTCGCACTTCGTCGAGCCGCTCGTGGAGCACTCGTCCTGGCAGACCGCGATGCACGAGTGGCTCTTGCCGCAGACCGGCTTCGCGGGGTCCTTGCAGTCGGTCGCGTCGCGGCACTCGACGCAACTGCCCGACGACAGGAAGCAGTGCTTGCCGGCCGCGGCGCAGTGCGACTCCTTGAGGCACTCGAAGCAGCCGCCGCTCCCCGCGTCGCAGTGCCAGCCGTCGTACGTGCAGTCCGCGTCCCCGCCGCACGCCCGGCAGTGGCGGTCGAACGGGTCGCAGATCCACCCCTTGCAGTCGTAGTCGGACCCGCACTCGTAGCACCCGCCGTCCACGCAGACCTTGGAGGTGTCCCAGCAGAGCAGGCTCAACAGGCAGCCGTCGATGCACGTCCGGGTCAGCGGGTCGCAGTGGCCGCCGAGGCCCCACAGGCCGCAATCCTCGCCCGGGTTCGCGCAGTACCCCGACGGCAACGCCAGGCACTTCTTGAGGCCCGGGTGGCAGTACTCGCCGCCCTTGCAGTCGCCGTCCTTCGCGCACCCGGACGCCTTGCACTGGGACGCGACGCACTTCTCGCCGGCGTCGCAGTGGCTGTCCCACACGCACGGGAGGCAGGCGCCGGGCGAGGTGCCGTCGCAGTGCAGGCCGCCGGTGCAGTCCGCGTCCGACGCGCAACCGGGCACGCACGCGTTGCCGATGCAGACCTTGCCCGCGCCGCAGTGGTCCTTCACCGTGCACGCGACGCACGTCCCGCCGGGGCCGCAGCGGAGCCCGCCGGTGCAGTCCTGGTCGCCCGTGCACCCTGGCTCGCACGCGTTGTCCACGCAGACCTTCCCGGTCCCGCAGTGGGACTTCTCCAGGCACTGGACGCACCCGCCGCCGCCCGGCTTGCAGAACCCCGCCAGGCAGTCCGCCTGGACTTCGCAGCCGGGTACGCACTTGTCGCCCGTGCAGACCTGGCCCTTGGGGCAGTGCGACTTGTCGATGCACGCGACGCACGTCCCGGCGCCGCCCGCCTTGCAGTGCAGGCCTTTGCCGCAGTCCCCGTCGATCTCGCACCCGGCCACGCACGCGTAGCCCGAGCAGACCTGGCCCATGCCGCAGTGCGACTTGTCGAGGCACGCCACGCACCCCCCGGTCGCGGGCAGGCAGTGCGGAAGCGCGGGGGGGCAGGAGACGGCCGAGCAGTCGATCACGCACGCGTGGTCCTTGCACACCTTGCCGCCCTGGCACCCGAACGCGCCGACGCACTCGAAGCACGCGCCGTGCCCGCCCGCGGCGGCGTCGCACAGCAGCGGCTCCGGGCAGTCGCGGTCGCCGCGGCACCCGGACACGCAGGCATTGGCCTCGCAGATGCGGCCCTTCACGCAATGCGCGTCCGCCAGGCACGCGACGCAGGTCTTCCCGTCCGGATCGCACCACGGCGCGCCCGGCACGGCCTTGCAGTCGTCGCCGATCGCGCACGTCGTGATGCACGTGCCCTCGACGCACTTCCTGACCGGATCGCCGCAGTCCGCGTCGACCAGGCAATGCACGCACGCCCCGTGCGGGGGCACGTCCGCGTCGCACTTGAACCCCTCGGGGCAGTCGCGCTCCCCCTCGCACCCGGGCACGCACTGCGAGTCGATGCAGATGCGGCCGAGCTGGCACTCGGACGACGACGAGCACTTCGGGCCCGCGTCCTGGCCCGGGTCCGGCGCGCCGTCCTTGCCCGGATCGGTCGGCGTGACGCCCTCGTACGGGACGAAGTGCTCCTTCCCCGGGTCCGCGGCCGCGTCCTCAGCGGGGGCGTCGTCGACCACGTCCAGCGGCGTGATCGCGGGCATCCCTGTCCCGCCGCATCCCGCGGCGAGCACGAGCGCCGCGCCGAGCAGCCCCGCGCCGAGCAGCGCCGCGAAAGCCCCCGTCCCGGTCGTGGGGATTCCCGCGCGCAGCATCGCGCCTCCTCCCCGCAGATGGACCGATTGTAGCTGTTTTCCGGGGGCGGGGGCGATGGCGCCGTGCGGACCTGACCGACCGTCGCGCGCGAACCGGTGGGGTGACCGCACTGCCGGTCCCCGCGCTCACCGCCGCCGCGGCGGACGGGCCTGGGCCTTCGACGCCACGGTCCCCGTCTCCAGCGCCTCGCGCACCTCGTCGGTGTCCCGGCGATCGGGGGGGGGCTCCGGCCGCCCCGCGCGCGCGCCCTGCGTGCCGCCCTGCACGCCGCCCAGGGGCTTGTACAGGGCGAACAGGTAGTTGAAGCCGCGGAGCAGGTAGTTGCCCTCGACCGCGGCCGTGTGCCAATGGTGGCGCTTCAGCTTCGCGTTGTGGCGGACCACGCAGACCACGTCCACCGGCGCGAACCGCGCGGACAGCAGGCCGAGCAGGGCCGGACCGATCGGCATGAACGGCGCGCCCTTCCGGAACGAGTCCGACACGTACAGGGCCATGTAGCGGCCCGGCCGCAGCACGCGGTCGATCTCCGCGATCGCCTTGTCCATCTCCGCGAAGTAGCGCGGGTCCGAGGCAGGCAGCTCGCCGATGCACTCGGGCCGTCCGGAGTACGTGACGTGGTCGGAGTAGGGCGGGTCCACGAACACGAAATCGGCCTTGGCGTCCTCGAGGGGCAGCTTGCGGGCGTCCGCGCGGAACACGTCCCGGCGCGCGGGCGGCGGCTCGATGTCGTAGCCCAGCGCGCGCCGGCCCAGGTCGCGCGCCACGTCGAGCGTGGTGCCGCTGCCGGCCATCGGATCGACCACGAGGTCGCCCGGCCGCGTCCACCTGACCAGGCAGTTCCAGATCACCCAGCTCGGCGTGGCGCCGATGTACCCGGGGTCGCCCTGGGTCTCGCCCGGCCCGTAGTGCTGCGACGGGTACTCCCAGAGCGTGGTGGTCTGGACGCGGAGCGTGGGGTGCGGCATGGCGACCTCGCGACGGGCGTGGGCGCGCCCCGCCCTACAGCAAGTGCTCGAGCACGATCTTGACCCCGATCCCGATCAGCACGAGCCCGCCCGCGATCTCGAGACGGCGGCCGGCGCGGCGCCCGAGCGGGCGCCCGAGCCCCATCCCGGCGGCGGAGAGCGCGCCGGCGACCAGCCCGATGATCACGGCCGGGAACCACACGTCCACCCCGAGCAGCGCCATCGAGACGCCGACCGCGAGCGCGTCCAGGCTGGTCGCGACCGACAGCACGACCAGGGTCAGCCCGCGCGACGGGTCCGTCGCCTTCGGCTCGCCGTCGTTCCGGATGCCGGACCGGATCATCCCGACCCCGACCCACGACAGCAGCGCGAACGCGATCCAGTGGTCGAACGCGCCCAGCCACCGCTCGACCGTCCCCCCGGCGATCCATCCGACGATCGGCATCAGGAACTGGAACAGCCCGAAATGGAATCCGATCCGGAAGGTCTGGCGACCCGTGGCGCGGCCGAGCGCGAGCCCGGTCGCCACGGACACCGCGAACGCGTCCATCGCCAGCCCGATCGCGATCCCGAGGACGGAGACGAGGTCCAACGGGTGGGCCTCCCTTGCGGTGCGGGCCCCCCGCACCCTCCGGGGGGCACGGATTGCTCTACAGGCGCTCGAGGCCCCCGACGGTCTGCACGCGCACGCCCGCCCTCAGCTCCTGGACGTACTCGAGGTAGAGCTTCTTGAACGCGGCCTCGGACAGCTCGAACCGGACCCGTGCCCGGGCCTCCTCGGGGTCCTTCAGCGCGACGCGCCGGCGCTCGGTCACGCGCAGGACGTGGAAGCCCGCGGACGACTGCACGACCGGCGAGACCTCGCCGTCCGGGAGCGCGAACGCGGCCTCCTCGAGCGACGGCTGGAGCCTGCCGCGCCCGAACCATCCGACGTCGCCGCCGCGCTCCGCGCTGCCGTCCTGGCCGAACTCGCGCGCCACGTCCTCGAAGGGGCGGGGGCCCGACGCCGCTTCGTCGCGCACCTTCTGCGCCTTCTCGATCAACTCGCGGATCTGCGGCAGCGTGACATGCTCCGGCACCTGGAACACGATGTGCCAGAGGTGGACCTCCTCCTCGGTCTTCCCGCCGTCGAACTGCCGGTTGAACTCCTCGTCGATCTCGCGCTCGGTAACGCGGACCTTCGCCCCGACCTTCAGGCGCAGCACCTGGGACTTGGTCAGCTCGCGCCGCGCGTGCTCGCGGTACGACACGACGTCCTGGAACCCGAGCATCCGGATGGCCGTCGCGAACTCGTCTGCCGACCACCCGTTCTGGTCCATGATCCCCTGGACGTGCTTGTCGACCTCGGCCTCGGGCACCGAGATGTCGAGGCCCCTGGCCTGCTCCAGGAGCAGCCGCTCGGCCACGAGGTCGTCGAGCGCCGCCTCCAGGCCGCCCTTCTCCGGCGCCGTCCCGGCGACCGCCTCGGCGACCGGGTTGCGGGCGGCCGCGGCCCGCTTCTCGACCTCGTGGAGCGTGATCGCGTCGTCGCCGATCGCGACCACCACGCGGTCCAGGACCAGCTCGGTCCGCTCGCCCGCGGGCGCGGCCGGCGCCGCCGGGGGCGTTGCGGCGGGGGGCGCGGGCGTCGCGGCGGGGGGCGCGGGCGTCGCGGCCAGCGCGGCCTCCGGGGCCTTCCCGGGCGCCTGATCGGCCGGCCTGGCCGGCTCCCGGGCCGCCGCGGACGTCGCGACGAGCGCGAGCGCGACGATCGTGCCGAATGCGTGCCTGATCACGGTTGCTTGCCCTCCAGGCCGGCGACCTTGCGGAACGCCGCCTCGTCGATCGTCACCCCGGACCGCGCCACGAGCCCGTCGATCAGCTCGCGCCGGACGACCGCGCGCCGCGCGTCCATCAGGGTGGACACGATCTGCGTCCGCGCCTGGTCCAGCGTCTGCTCGACCGCGGGGATCCGCCGCGCGGCGAACAGCACGTGGAACCCGTCCTCGGCCTCGACCGGCCCGGCGAGGTCGCCGGGCGCGGTCAGCTTCGACGCGGCCTCCTCGACCGCGGCCGGGACCTTCCGCGGTCCGGACGGCAGCCGCGGGAACCGCCCGTATTCGCCGCCTGCCCGCCGCGTCGCCTCGTCGTCCGAGTGCTTCCCGACCAGCTCGACGAACAGCGGCCGGGCGTCGGCGCCCCCGCCTTCGATCTTGCGGCGCGCCCGGAACGCGACCTTCTCCGCGAGCGCCTTGTCCCTGACGCGGATCCCGAGCACCTCGGACTGCTCGGGGCGGCTGAACTCGTCTGGATGAGCCCGGAAGTACTCGACGATCCGCTCTTCCGGGATGTCCGTCGTCTTGACCGTCGCGTCGGCGTGCTCGCGCAGGAACCGCTCCGCGAGGTCCGTCTTGAGCGCGTCGCGGATCGCCGGGGCCGCGCCGAGCCCCTCGGCGTCCGCGGCGAGCGCCAGCACCTGGAACTGCACGTAGGCCTCCAGGAACTCGAGCTTCCGCTCCGCCGACTGGTAGCGCATGCGGACGAAGACCGGCAGCGAGTCGAGCCGGTCCTGGAACTCGCCGAACGTGATCTCGCGCGCGCCGATCCGCGCCACCACGACCTCGCGGGACCCGGCCTGCTCCCGCGCCGCCGCCGGCACGGGCTCCGCCGCGGTCCCCTGGGGCCGCTCCGGGCGGCAGGCGGCGAGGCACGCCGCGCAGAGCAGGAACGCCGTTGTCGGAACGCCGCGCATCGACACCCGTTTACACGATCGCCGCCGGACCCGCAACCGCGCGGACCAGCACGTCCTCGACGCAACCGATCGCGGGGCGCGACTTCGGCACGCCCGCGCGCACGCGGCCGTCCGGGTCCGCGGCCACGGGCCGGAACCCCTCCTCGTGGAGGGCCGCGACCAGGCGCGCCCCCGCCCCGACGTGCCCGGGCGCGATCCCGAACTGCGCCGCGTCGCCCTTGATCGCGACCAGGGCGATCCCGGCCTCGCGCGCGAGCACCTTCACCCGCATCAGCGCGACCAGCCGCTCGACCGCCTCCGGCCGGGGCCCGAACCGGTCCGCGATCTCCGACGCGATCGACGCGACCTCGGCGAGGTCCCTGGCGGACGACAGCCGCTTGTACAGGCGCAGCCGGATGCGCTCGTCGTCCACGTACGAGGACGGGATGCGCGCCTCCGCCTCGACCTTCAGCTCCGGGTCCAGCCGCTCCGGGACGACCTCGCCGGACAGCTCCTGCACCGCGTCCCGGATCATCTCCATGAACAGGTCGTAGCCGACCGCCGCCATGTGCCCGGACTGCTCGGCGCCGAGCACGTTCCCGGCGCCGCGGATCTCCATGTCCATGGCGGCGAGGTTGAACCCGCTCGCCAGCTCCGAGAACCGCTCGATCGCCTCGATCCGGCGTCGCGCGTCGTCGGTCATGGTCGCGGGGTCGCGCACCAGCAGGTAGCAGTAGGCCTGCTCGGTCGAGCGGCCGACGCGCCCGCGGAGCTGGTAGAGCTGCGCGAGCCCGAGCGACTCCGCGTCGTGGATCAGCATCGTGTTCGCGCTGCCGATGTCGAGGCCGGATTCGATGATCGTCGTGCAGACCAGGACGTCCTTGTCGCCGCGCACGAAGGCTGCCATCACGGACTCCAGCTCCCCCGCGCTCATCTGCCCGTGCGCCACCGCGACGCGGGCCTCCGGCACCGTGTCCTGGATCCCGTTCGCAAACGCGCAGATGTCCTCGACGCGGTTGTGCACGACGAAGACCTGCCCGTTTCGCGAAAGCTCGCGCGTGACGGCGGACCTGACCAGCTCGCGGCTCGCGCGCGCGACGAACGTGCGGACCGCGAGGCGGTCCTTCGGGGGGGTCGATATCACGGACAGCTCGCGGATGCCCGACAGCGCCATGTGGAGCGTGCGCGGAATGGGCGTGGCGGACAGCGTCAGGGTGTGCACGGTCGCCGCGATCTCGCGCAGGCGCTCCTTGTGCACGACCCCGAAGCGGTGCTCCTCGTCCACCACCAGCAGGCCGAGGTCGCGGAACGAGAGGTCCTTCGACAGCAGCCGGTGCGTGCCGATGACCACGTCCACCCCGCCGTCGCGGACCCCGTCCAGGATGCGGCGTTCGTCGGTCCCGGTGCGCAGCCGCGACAGCGACTCCACCGTGACCGGCGTGCCGCGCAGCCGCGCCGCGAACGTCAGCCGGTGCTGCTCCGCGAGGATGGTCGTCGGCACGAGCACGGCGACCTGCCTGCCCTCCATCACGGCGTGGTAGGCCGCGCGGACCGCGACCTCGGTCTTGCCGAAGCCCACGTCGCCGCACACCAGCCGGTCCATGGGCTTGTCGCGGCCCATGTCGTCCAGGACCTCGTCGATCGCGCGATCCTGGTCAGGGGTCGTCTCGTACGGGAACGTGGCCTCGAACTCGCGGAAGTCCGCGTCCGGGGCCGCGAAGGCGTGCGCCGACGAGGCGGATCGGCGGGCGTAGATCGCCTTCAGCATGCCCGCGATCTCGCGCGCGGCGTGGCGCGCCGACTTCTTGCGCTTCTGCCACGACTGGCTGCCGAGGCGGTCCAGCGCGTGCCCGCGCGCCTCGGCCGCGCCATCCGCCGGAGCCACGTACTTCTCGATGCTGCCGGCGCGGTCCACCGGGACGTAGAGGCGATCCCCGTTGCGATAGGACAGGACGAGGCACTCGGTGGTGCGGCCGTCCGCGCCGACCTCGCGCAGCCCCTCGAACCGCCCGACGCCGTGGTCGCGGTGGATGACGAGGTCGCCCGGGTCCAGCTCGCGGAAGTCCTCGAGCCTGCGGGCGCCGCGCCGCTCGCCGCGCCTGCCCGCGAGCGCGTCCTTGACGCCGAACACGGCCTCGGACGGGACGACGGTCGTGCCGAGGACCTCGAGGCCGAACGGGGCGCGCACGCGGCCGACGCCGACCGCAACGCCCGGGCTCGCGCGGCCCAGCTCGGACAGCCCGTGGCGGCCGGCGGCGGTCGCGTCCACGCCCTCGGCCGAGAGCACGTCGCGCACGCGGCGCGCCTCGCCGTCGGACGGCGCCAGCACCAGGACCCGCTCGCCCCCGTCCGCCGCCTCCGCGGCCAGCCTGCACAGCGCGCCCACGCGGTCCCGGACGGCCACGTCGGGCGCGGTCGCGAGCGTCATGCCGGACGACCGGGAGAGGAGCGACGGCGGCCCGAGCAGCGCGTCCCCGGGGACGGAGTCGAACAGCAGCGTGCGGGGCCGCGCCGCGAGCGCTTCCAGCAGGTCGCGGCCGGTGGCGGCGATCGCGGCGGGGGGCGCCATCGGCCGCTTCTCGGCCCGGTGCGCGTCGAAGGCCTCCTCGAGGTCGTGGACGGCCGCATCCGCGCCGGCCGCGGTCGCCTCGGGGTCGAGCACGGCCAGCACGGTCTGTTCGGGCAGGTACGACAGCACCGTGTCGAGCGACCCGTGCAGCAGCGGGAGCATGGCCGCGAACCCGGGGGGAAGACGACCCTGGCCGAAGAGCGCCTCGATCACCGCGACCTGCTTCGACCCGACCGCCGCCTCCGCCGCCGCCTCGGCGAGCCGGATGAGCGCGTCGCGGAAGCGGCCCGGGTTCGCGGGCAGCTCCCACGCGGGCACGATCCACGTCGCCGCCAGCGTGCGCTGGGCGCGCTGGGTGGCAGGGTCGAACGCCTTCAGGCCCGCGACGGTATCTCCGTCGAGGTCCAGGCGGAACGGGTCGTCCGCGAACGGCGAGAACACGTCCGCGACGCCGCCGCGGACCGCGAACTCGCCGACCTCGCTGACGGTCGCGACTCGCCGGTACCCCCCCGCCACGAGCAGGTCGGACAGCGCGGTCAGGTCCAGTTCGCGGCCGACCTCGACGCGCTGGACGCCGTCCATGTACGCGTCGAACGGCACGACCCGGCGGGCGGCCGTGGCCGCGTCGAGCACCAGCGTGACCGGCGTTTCGGACAGGCAGAGCGAGCCGAGCACGCCCGATCGCGCCGCCGCGACGAACGGGCTCTCGACCACGTCCTCGTACGGGGATTCCGCGCCGCGGGGCCAGCGGGGGAACGACCGCGGCGCCGGCCCGTGGTCGAGCAGCCAGCGGGCGAGCGACGCGACGCGCTCGGCGGCCGTCGCGGTCGGCGCGACCACGACCAGGGGCGCGTCCAGGGCCGCCGCGACCGCCGCCGCCGCGATCGCCGCGTGGTCCGCGCTGGCGACCGGGGCGCGCACCGGCGCTCCCGTCGCGTCGAGGTCCGCGAGCAGGCGGCCCACGGCTTGCGAGAGCGCATCCACGGTTCGGCGTCCGAAAAACCGGCGGGTATTCTGAGGACACGCGCGCGCGTTGTCCAGTGCCTTCGCGTGTCCCGCCGGGGCGCTCAACGAAGGCAGGTCGGCGGCCTGACGAGCCCGCTCTCCGCACCGGGACGGCGCGGCGACTGCCAACGGCGCAGCGCGCCGCCGCCCGCCGCCGCTCCGCGCGTTTCGCGCTAGAATCCGCCGCGGTTCGAGCCGGGGTGCCCGCGATGCTCGGAACAACCTGCCGCCGCGCGCTCGACGCGGCGCGGAGCGTGGTCGTTGCTGCGCGACGGCGGCTGCCCGCCGGACGGGCTGCCGAATGGGGCGCGCCGCTCCTTGTGCTCGCGGTCGGGGTCTTCCTCTACGCCCCGCTGGCCGCGGGCGACATGCCGCTCAACCACGACCACCCGGTCCTGGCGCTCCGCGCCTGGATGATGGGCCAGGCGATCGCGGACCACGGCACGCCGTACGCGTACAGCCCGACCCTGTTCGCCGGGATCCCCGCGGACGGGCTCTACCCGATCGGCACGGACCTGCTCGTCGGCCTCGTGCGCGTCGTCACCTTCGGGCTCGCGGGCTGGGAGACGGCGTACTGCTGGGCGCTCCTGGCCGCCATCCTCGCGTACCCCGGCGCCCTGTACGCCCTCGGCCGCCGCATCGCCGGGCCGCTCGCGGGGGCGGTCGCGGGCGTGCTCGCCCTGCTCGATCACGGCGACTACATGCAGTCGGGCTGGGACTTCACGATCAACTGGGGCGTGTGGGCCATGGGCCTCGCGTTCACGTTCTGCCTGTGGACCGTGTGGGCCCTGGACCGCGTGGTCGAGCGCCCGTCGCGCGGCCGGGTCGTCGCGCTCGGCGCGCTCGCCGCGGGCGCCCTGCTCGCCCACCCCATGGCCCTGCCGATCCTCGGCGTGGTCGTGCCGGTGCAGCTCGCCTGGACCGCCGCGGCGCGCGGCCTCGCCGGCACCCGGACGTGGCTGCCGTCCGCCGCGCTCGGCCTGGGCCTCGGCGGGGCGCTCGCCGCGTTCTGGTACCTCCCGTTCATGAGCCACGGCGACTGGTACGAGCCGCTCGGCCAGGACTGGCAGGCGTTCGGGGTCGTCGTGTCCGCGCTGCTCGACGGCACGATCCTGAAGTCGTTCGCCCCCGCGTTCGTCTTCCTCGGGGGCATCGGGCTCGCGTGGGCCGCCATGCGCCGCCAGGCGCTCGCCGCGACGTTCCTGCTGGCGACCGGGCTCCTGCTGTACGTCTCCTCGAACACGTTCCTCCAGACGTTCGACGTGCTCGCGAAGCTGCCGGGCGTCGCGAACATCCAGATGGAGCGCTTCTCGTACTACATCCGCGCCGCGCTGCTGCTCGGCACCGGCGTGTGCGTCGCGATGCTGTTCCGGGAGGGCCGCGCCGCGGCCCGCGCCGCGGCCGGCGAGGTGGCCCCGCGCGCGCCCGTCCCCGTTCGCGCCGGGGCGGGCGGCGGCGGCATCGACGCCGCCGCGGAAGGGCGCGCGCGGCTCGCGGTCGCTGCCGGGACCCTGCGGCTCGCCATGGCCGCGGTCGTGATCGCTCCCTTCCTGCTCCACAAGCCCGCGACCGTCCCTCCGTATTTCGTCCCGAAGAACCGGCTCGACTACGCCTCGGACGGGACGCGTCTCGACGCGCTCCGCGAGGCCGCGGAGGCGCTGGGCCGGCTCGCCCCCGCGCAGGTCGGCCGGGTCGCCGTCGAGGCGACGCGCCACGAGCACCTGCTGATGATGCTCCCGATCTACACCGGCCTGCCGATCTTCAAGGTCGGCTTCACGCCCGAGAACAACTACCGGTTCAAGCCCGAGGACGCGGACCCGGAATTCCGCCGCGCCCTCGGCATCAGCCACGTGC
Source organism: Deltaproteobacteria bacterium (assembly GCA_016875475.1). GTDB lineage: Bacteria > Myxococcota_A > UBA9042 > DTJE01 > DTJE01 > VGRB01. The sequence goes on along the minus strand of VGRB01000075.1, from coordinate 5,976 downwards.
TGTCGGTCGGCCCCTCGCCGCACCGGGCGGGGCTCGCGGAGACCGGCCGCTTCGGCGACCTGCGCCTCTACGAGGTGACCGGGTGGCGACCCGAGCGGGTCCGGCTGTCCGGCGGCGGCGCCGCGGAGGTGCTGCGCGACGAGCCGGGCGCGGTGGACGTCCGGTTGTCCGGCACCGCGGCCGGCGACGAGCTGACCGTACTGGTCGGCCGGTTCGCCTCGTGGAACGCGAGGATCGACGGCGAGCCGATCGCGATCGACGGGGCGCACGCCGGCGACTCCCCCCCCCTGTTCACGAAGGTCGCGGCCCGGGACGGCCTGCTGGAGCTGCGCTGGGAGGCCGGGCGCCCGGAATGGCTCGGCGCGCTGACCACGGTCGCCGCGCTGATCGCCGCCGCCTTCCTGCTGGTGCTGGCGAGGTCCGCCCGCGCCCGCGCGGCGTGGGAGGCGCGAACGGGCCGCGTCCGCGGGGTCGCCGCGCGCGCCGTGACGTGGGGCGCCGCGGGCCTCGCCGCCCTGGCCGTGGTCGGCGCGGTGGTCGTGCTCGCGATGCCCGGGCGCGCCCGCGTGGCGGGGCGGGAGGTCGTGGCCGATCTGGCGGACCGCCTGCCGGACGGGTCGGTCGAGGTGGTGCGTCCGCACGGCCCGGTCCGGTGCGCCCCGTGGCAGGACGGCCGGTTCCAGTGCCCCGCGGCCGAGTGGAACTGGGTCGGCCCGACGACCGTGACCGCGGGTGGGCTCGTGCGCCAGTGCACATGGATGCACCCCGCGCCCGACGGCAGGCTGGTCCTGCACCTCCCCGCGTTCCCGCTGGGCGAACGGCTGGAGGGGCACCTCGGCCTGTCCGACCTCGTCGCCGCGAACCCGGGCCGGGCCGCGGTGCGCATGACGGTCGCCGCGGACGGCGCCGCCCCCTGCGAGTTCACCGCCCCGCCCGCGCTCGGCTGGAACGAGTGGACCTGCGACACCACAGGCCTCGCCGGCGCCGCGGCCGACGTGACCGTCACGGTCGAGGCGGCCGACACCGCGCAGCGACACTTCTGCATGACGCTCCGTTCGACCCGGGCGCCATGAGCGGTCTGCAAGCCCCTCCTTGAACTCGCCCCATCGACCGGGGCATACTTGACCCGCATTCGCGATCGGAGCGACGATGACCGAGCCTCCGTGCTACCGGGTGGACCTGAAGACCCCAGCGGTCCTGGACCGTGTGCTGGCCGAGCACCTCAGGTTCGGGGCGTGCCCCGTGGACGGGCAGTCGTTCCCGGGCCTGCTCGCGCCGGTCACGGTGGTGCTGGAGCTGCCGGACGGCTCGGTCCGGGCCTGCGACGGCCTGGCCGCGCTTGGCCTCGGCCCCGACCGGTTCATCGTGCAGCTCGCCCACAAGCTCGACATGGGCTCCCTTGCGTTCCTGGCGAGCCTGGCCGAACGCGTCGGCCACGCCAGGGGAGTCGCGCGACCGCACCCCGCCGGGGACAACCCGTTCGACGGGGCAGCGGTCACGCCGCGCCGGTCGCGCAACCTCCCTTCGGCCGACAAGGGCGGGGTGGCGATCGCCCAGGAGCGCTCCGTCCAGCCGCCCCCGAAGGTTGGCCGCACGCGACCGCTCCGTCCCAGGAGCCGCTGAGACCGGCTTGTTCCCGCTCGCGGAGCGTCGCACCCGGACCGCGCGGCCGGATCCGCGGCCATCGCCTTCGTGCACGCCTCGGCGAGGTCGTCCGGCCCGGCCCGGTGCGGCGCCGATCCCTCAATCGGTCGCGGTCTCGCCCCTGCAGATCGTGCGGATCCACCCGTTCTCGTCCGGGCAGTCGCCGTACTGGATGGCGCGGATGGCGTCGAACAGCCTCGTGGAAACCGGGCCCGGCGTGGGTCCCGGCACGTTCACGACGCGGCCGTCCTCGAACTGGAACGACTTGATGCCGGTGACCACGGCCGCGGTGCCGCAGGCCATGGCCTCGGTCACCCGCCCCGACTCCAGGCCCTCGATGATGGCGACGATATCCAGCGGCTCCTCGCGGGCCGGGATGCCGAGGCCGCGCGCGATCGTCATCAGGGAATCCCGGGTGATGCCCGGGAGGATCGTGCCCGACAGCGGCGGGGTCACGAGTGCGCCGTCCGCGACGAAGCAGACGTTCATCCCCCCCATCTCCTCGATCCGCGTCTCGTCGCGGGCGTCGAGGAACAGGACCTGCGCGCACCCGGCCTTGAACGCCTTGGCCGTGATCTCCAGCGTCCCCGAGTAGTTCGCGCCCGCCTTGACCGCGCCCATGCCGCCCCTGCTGGCGCGGGTCACGGACTGCGCGACGAACACGTTCACCGCGCCGGCGTCGCGACCGCTCGTGCCCTTGAAGTACGGGCCGGTGACGAGGGTCAGGATGTAGAAGAGGAATTCGTTCGCGGGCGAGACCTTGACCAGCGGCGTCACGCCGATGAGCGTCGGCCGGATGTAGAGACACCCCGGCGCCGGCGGCACGTTGTTGCGCTCGACCTCGACCAGGCGCCTGACCGCCTCCAGGAACAGCGGCTCCGGGATGGACGGCATGGACAGGCGCTTCGCGGACTCGTTTATTCGCCGCGCGTTCATCTCCGGGCGGAACAGCACGATGTCGCCGGACGTCTGCCGGAACGCCTTGAGCCCCTCGAACACCTCCTGCGCGTAGTGCAGGACGGTCGCGCCAGGGTGGAGCCGGATCTCGGTCACCGGCTCGACGCGCGCCTCCTTCCACTCGCCCTTGTGGTACCTCATCATGAACATGTTCGGCGTGAACATGGTGCCGAACTCGACGTCCTCGATGCGGCCCTTGAGGATGGGCGGGCTCGGGCAGTGGCGCATGTCTATGTGCAGTCCGTCGGTCCCGTCCGTCCCGTGCGATGGCATGTAGCTCATCCTCGCCCTCTCGCCTGCAGTCCCGAGGGGTTGCCCTTCCCGCGCATCGCCGCACCTGGGTCGTGGCACCCCGTACCTCGGGTCACTCTAGACCACCCCTTCCACGGGATCAAGAGAGAAGGGCCGGTTCAGCGGCCTCGGGCATGCTCCGATCGGGTTCCAGCGGGGACCGAGGGGGGAGCGCGCCGGCCCGCGTTCCAGACCAGGAGCGCGAGCGCGGCGGACAGGACGGACGCGCCGATCCAGAACGCGAACACGCCGTCGAAGGAGTACGAGGTGACGCCGTCCGCGCCGACGTTGCGGCCCTCGTGGATCAGGCGCCCCGAGACGTAGTCCTGGATCGCGGCGCCCACGTAGCTGAACATCCCGACGACGCCGGCGGCGGCGCCCGCGGCGCGCGGCGGCACGATGTCGACCGCCATCAGCCCGCCCAGGAACGCGACCAGGATGCCCATCGAGTAGCCGAAAACGGCCATGGCGATCCCGTCCAGCCACGGGTTGCCGGGCGGGATCGCGAACAGCGCGTAGAGGGCCGCGATCTCCGCGACGCCGGCCGCGAGCGTGAGCACGTTCCGGCGCGCGCCGAAGAAGCGGTCCGAGATCAGGCCGGACGTGAACGACCCGATGAAACCGGTGACCGCATACACGGCGAGCACGGTGCCCGCGTCCTCGCCCGCGTAGCCCTTGCCCTTCTCGAGCCACACGAAGCCCCAGTTGTTCATCGCGTAGCGCGCGACGTACATGAGCGCGCTCGCCAGGCCCAGGACCCAGACGGCCGGGTTCCTCAGGACCTCGGCCTGCAGGCGGCCGACGGGCTCCGCGGCGGCGGCGGGCGGCTCGGGGTCGTCCTTGTACTCGGACACGGGGGGGAGCCCGTAGCACTGCGGCCGGTCGGACATCGTCCGGTACATCACGATCGCGGACCCGAGGCAGAGCAGGCCGGGGCCCCAGAAGCCCCACTGCCAGCCGAGCGCCCCTACCAGCGAGCCGGTCACGATGAACGTGACGCCCTCGCCGAGGTTGTGGCTGATGCACCAGATCCCGTAGCGCGAGCCGCGCTCCCGCTGGCTGAACCACTGCGACAGCGACACGATGCACGGCGCGGACCCGGCGGACTGGAACCAGCCGTTCAACGCCCACAGCGCGGCGAAGAGCAGGAACGGCGCCCCGAACCCGAGCACGAGGTTCACCGCGGCGGAGAGCAGGAGGCCCGTGGACAGGAAACGGGCGATGTTCGCGCGGTCCGCCAGGAACCCGTTGACCAGCTTGCCCGCGGCGTAGGCGATGAGCAGGCACGAGCCCACGACGCCCATCTGCTCCGCGTCCATCACGCCCTGGTCGAGCATGGGCGTCTTTGCCGCGGCGAAGTTGATGCGGCAGACGTAGAACATGCCGTAGCCGAAGGTGACGGAAAGGAAGACGCTCCAGCGCCTGCGCTCGAACGCGCGCGCGACCGCGCCCGGGTCCTCGACCCGTGGCCCGTCCGGTCCGCTGCGGAAGAGCCTGCCGATCATCCCGAACACCTTCTCGCCCTCCCGCAGGGTCAGCAGCCCCCGGCCCGCCCGGGCCGCAGTGATGGTACCAGAGACGGGGCGCCGGTTCTGCTAGGATCCGGCGGGGCCCCCGGTCGTCGGTCCGACGCCGCCGCCCAACGGCAGGGAGGCCCGACGACCAGGGGCTGGAGGCACGGCCGGTGATCGACCTGCTCGTCGCGTGGGACTGGGAGTACGACGCGTCGTTCGTGGACCGCCTGCTGGCGGGTGCGGCCCGGTGCGGCATGCGGGCCTCGGCGGCGCGTTCCGAGGAGATCCCCGAGCGTGTCGCGGCCGTCGCGGCGGCCGGCGCCTGCCCCCGCGTGCTGGTCGACCGCGCCTCCGACGTGTCCGCGGACGCGGCCGCGCTGGCCTCGCTCGCCGTGCGCCTCGGGGCGCGCGTGCTGAACGACCCCGCCCGGGTCGCCGACGCGATCGACAAGGCGACCATGCACCTGAAGCTGATGGAAGCGGGCGTGCACGTCCCGTGGACGATCCTGCTCGCGCCCCTGCCCCAGCGCTGCCCCGGCGAGCTGGACGACCTGCCGCACGTGGGGTCGCCGTTCGTCATCAAGCCCTCCCGCGGCGGCGGCGGCGACGGCGTCGTGCTCGGCGCATCGGGGCTCACCGACGTGCTGCTCGCCCGCTCCGAGCGCAAGGACGACAAGTACCTGGTGCAGCAGCACGTCGTCCCGGTCGCGATCGCGGACCGCCCGGCCTACTTCCGGGTGATCCATTGCCTCGGCGACGTACACCCGTGCTTCTGGGACCCGGCGACCCGCCTCTACACGCCGATCCGCGCCGACGACCGGGACGCGCCGTGGTGCCGCGACCTCGAGTCGGTGACGCGGGTGACCGCGCGCGTGTCCGGCATGGACGTGTTCTCGACCGAGCTGGCCCTGACCGCGGCCGGGACCGTCGTGTCCGTCGACTACGTCAACGACATGTGCGACTTCCGGCCCGCGAGCGAGGCGGCCGACGGGGTCCCCGACGCGATCGTGGACGCCGTGGTCGAGCGGATCGTGCGGCTCGCGTCCGCCGGATGATCCCCCCGGCGCCTACGGGTGCACCGCGCTCCGACCCCGGTTGGACCGCAGGATCCGCGCGCGGGCCGGCGGCTTCGCGGCGCGACGGGCGTACGTGCTCACGTACTCCGTCGCCGAGAGGGCCGCGATCGTCCCGTCCGCGACCGCGGTCGTGATCTGCCGGTAGCGCTTGGCCCGCGCGTCGCCCGCGGCGAACACACCGGGCACGCTCGTCCGCAGCATGTCGTCCGCCAGGATCTCTCCGCGTTCGTTCAGGTCCACCACGCCCTTCAGCCACGCGGTGTTCGGGACGTAGCCGATGAACACGAACGCGCCGGTCGCGAGGATGACCGCCGGCGCGACGAACCTGCCCTCGTCCTCCACCTCGACGACCTTCTCCGGGCCGGCCAGGTCCATGCGCGTCACCTCGGCCTGGCCGAGGACGCGCGCGCCGAACGAGACGGCCTGCCGCCGCATCGTCGCGACGATCTCGGCACCGGAGGCAGCCTCCACGCCGGGGTAGTTCGCGACCCGGT
>VGRB01000074.1 GCA_016875475.1 Deltaproteobacteria bacterium | reverse complement strand
AAAACGAACGGCGTTCATGGAGGCCCTCCCGGGGCGAAAAGCCCAGTCGGCGATCATCGGACGGTTTCCAGGACCCCCTTATCGACCAGGTCCGCGACGAAGGCCAGGATGTCGGTCGGAACGTCGCGGCCCTCCGCGTCGAACTCCTCCTCGACCGCGGAGATGAGCCTGCGGACCGTGATCCCTCCCCCCGACGTCTCCACGCGCTCGAGCACGAAGGCCCCCACGGCGTCCGTCACGGAATGGAACGTGCTGTCCGCGGTGAGCACGTAGAACTCCCCGTCGATCTCGCGGGACGCCACGTCCGCCCGGAAGCGGACCCGGGTTCGGGGGGTAATGACGCTTCCCACAACGGGATTCTGGCAAATCCCGAAGCGGGCGTCAACGTTTCGCATCGGGCCCGACGGGCCGCATCTCGCCGCCCCCGAAGGCCTCCAGATACTCCCGCCAGACGCCCTCGCACGATGCGTCGAGCGCGCACCCGGCGCAGGCCGCCGCCTTGGCCTTGCCCTCGGTCCGGCGGTCGCGGGTCCAGTCGCGCGGCCCCTGGTCGAGCTGACGGACCTCGCTGGACAGCGTCCCGCGCCACGCCGCCTCGGACGCGCGACCCGCGTGGCGGCCGAGCAGGCACGGGGGCACGGCCTCCGTCACGCCGCCTTCCCCCATGCGGTCGAGCGCCGCGAGCAGGGAGGGCAGCACCTCGGCGTACCGGGGAACCACCTCGTCGAACGCGCGGCCCGCGTTCCCGAGCGCGTGCGGGAAGGTGAAGCTGGCGCGCGCGACCCCGGCCTCGGCCAGGACCCCCGCGATGCGGTCGAGGACGGCAGCGTTGTACCGCGAGATCACGACCTTGCCGGACACCTTCTCGCCCGCGGCGACCAGGGCGCGGACCGCGTCCATCGTCTGCCCGAACGCCCCGGGCGCGCGCGTGATCCGGTCGTGGATCACGGCGTCCGGGCCGTGGACCGCGACCACGAAGCGGACGGAGTGCCCCAGCAGAGGGCCCCGCACCTCGGGCCGCGAGAGGAGGCGGCCGTTCGTCTGGATGCCCACGGACATTCCTAGCGCGATCGCGGCGCGGACCAGGGCGGGGAGGTCGCGGCGGATCGTGGGCTCCCCCCCGGTGAACGTGACGAGGGTGACGCCGCGCGCCGCGGCCTCGGCCAGCTCGCGCCCGACCTCGGCGGTGGTCCGGAAGTCGCGGCGCCCTTGCGCGAGCGTCGCGTCGCGCTGGTCCGCGATCACGCAGTGGACGCAGTTGTTGTTGCAGGCGTACGAGAGCTTGAGGTCGAGATGGCGGGTCAGCCGCACCTCACACCTGCACGTCCCGCAGGAAGCGGGCGGCGTCCTCGGGCGGCGTGGGGTTGATGTAGAACCCCGTCCCCCACTCGAACCCGGCCGTCTTGGTCAGGCGCGGGAGGATCTCGATGTGCCAGTGCCAGTCCAGCTCGATCGTCTGCCAGTAGCCAGGCCGCTTGGCGTGGTGGTGGAACGCGGGCGCGGTGTGGATCAGGTAGTTGTACGGCGGGTCCGACAACGCGTGGCGCATCCTCAGGATGACCTCGCGCAGGTGGCGGGCGAGCTTCATGAGCTGCGCGTCGTCCTGCGCGGCGAAGTCGTGCTGGTGGCGCCTCGGCGCGATCGCCATCTCGAACGGGAACCGCGACGCGTACGGGCACCACGTCACGTAGTCCGCGTCCGCGGTCACGACGCGGGAGTGCGTCTGCATCTCCTGCACGATGATGTCGCAGAAGATGCAGCGCTCCTTGACCTGGAAGTGCTCGCGGGCGCTCTGAAGCTCGATCGCGACCGTGCGGGGCGTGACCGGCGTCGCGATGACCTGCGAGTGGGGGTGGGCCAGCGAGGCGCCCGCGGCCGCCCCGTGGTTCCGGAAGATGATGATGTAGCGGAACCGCGGGTCGCGCTGGAGGTCCACGATGCGCTCGCGGTACATCTTCATGAGCGCCGCGATGTCCTCGATCGGCAGGTCCGGCAGGTCCTTGTCGTGCTGCGGGGTCTCGATGATGACCTCGTGCGCCCCGATGCCGTTCATGCGGTCGTAGTGGCCGACCGCGGCGCGCTCCTGCTCGCCCTCGATGCGCAAGGCGGGGAACTTGTTCGAGACCACCCGCACCTTCCATCCCGGACCGTCCGAGGAAGGGATGTCCCGGAAGGCCCGGATCTCGGGCGGGGTCCGCGCCTCGTTCCCGTAGCAGAACGGGCACTGCTTGCCGTTGCCGGGCAGCTCGCGCTCGATGCTGAAGTCGGAGGGCCTGCGGGCGCGCTCGGTCGCGATGATGACCCACCGCCGCTGGATCGGGTCGTGGCGCAGCTCGGGCATCGATCCTCCTACACGAACCAGTTCGTGAGCGCGAACGAGTCCGGGTCGAACTCCATCGCGATGAACGAGTCCCACGGGAACCGCTCGACCTCGAGGTCGCCTCGGCCGACCCGGACGAAGAACTCGATGGCGATCGGCGGCGCGGACCACCGGATCGGGTCGAAGAACGACGTCGGCAGCGACACCTCGAGCAGCTCGACCGCGGCCGCCTCGGCGCCCTGGACGCGACCGAGGCTGTCGCCGTTGACGGCCTTCTCGACCGTGAGGACGCCGTCAACCCGCCGGATCAGCGCCGCGCAGGGCGTCGGCCGCACGAACTGGATGCGGACCCACCCGTCGCCGTCGAGCGCCGGTCCGAGCGGCTCGAACCCGTCCACCCGGATGAACAGGTGCGTCCTGTCGAACCCGAACCGGATCGCGGACAGGACCGGCTGGAGGCGGTGGATCGACCCGTGCGCGAACTCGCAACGACCCGCGCCGACCCACTTGTAGTAGCCCTCGCGGCGGCCCGTGATGGCCGGGCTGATGAAGGACGTGGGGGCCACGATCGGCAGGTTCGACTCGCCCTCGGCGCCGACAGGGCGGTCCAGTTTTTGGGGGGGGGGCATGCCGAGCCGCTCGTAGACCATGCGCAGGTTCTGGCGGAACAGGTAGTCGAACTCGCGCTCGTGGATGGACGAGTGGCCCTTGCCGAACCACCAGAACCAGTCCGACGCCTCCGCGCGCATCAGGTGGCAGCGGGTGGGGTCGCTCCCGAGCGCGGCGTCCATGCGGCACTCGCCGGTGGGCAGGTCGCGGACGACCTGGTACGCGTTCGTCAGCATCGACCACGCCCGGTTCTTCGCGGGGTCGCCGATCCAGGTGTCGAAGTTGCCGTCGACCCACGTCCCGGGCGACAGCACGTCGAGGGGCGCGCCGGGCCCGTGGCGGTCGACGTGGCCGGCCAGCGTCACCGGCTCGACCCAGTCCGCCTGCTCGATCGCGCCGTAGAGCGCGTCCAGGAAGGGGTAGCCGCCGTCCGGGTAGAACTCCCATGCGTTCTCGCCGTCGAGCGCGACCAGGACGATCGCGCGATCGTCGCGGGCCGCGTCCGCATGGCGGCGCAGCGATTCCATGAAGTGGGCGACCGCGGCCTCGACCGGCCAGCGCGAGTAGACGAACCCGACGTGGTCCGAGAGCACGCGGTCCCGGAAGAACAGCGTCACGCCGTCGTGCTCCCAGGCGCTGCGGCGCTCCTCGGGGCTGCACTCGCCGCCGAGCGACCGGCGCAGGATCTCCTCGTCCGTGGCGAGCCAGCGGATGCCGCGCGCCGCGACCAGCGGCAGCAGGGCGTCGGACACCCCGCCCTCGGGCGGCCACATCCCGCGCGGCGCCTCGTCGAACGTGCGCCGGAAGTACTCGATCCCGAGACGGATCTGGCGCTCGGCCTCCTCCGGCGCGGCGAAGCGCACGTCCGGGAGCGCGGCGTTCGGCCGGGCCTCGATCGCGACCTCGTTGGAGATCAGCAGCGGCGTGAGCGGGTGGAAGAACGGGCTCGTGGAGAGCTCCACCTGCCCGGCCGCGGACAGCTCGCGGTAGAGCGGCACGATGCCCCGGATCAGCTCGCGGCCCAGCTCCAGCAGCCGTTCGCGGTCGGTCCGGTCGTAGCCGCGGCCCTTCCGCGCGAGCGCGACCACGTCCGGGTGCTCCGAGAGGGTGGTCCCGCACCACGCGAGCAGGAACAGCACGCCGAGGTCCACCCAGTCCTGCGGCCCGAAACTCGCCGCGCCTTCCCGCGGGTCCGAGAACGCGCGATAGCGGTCGCCGATCTCGCGGTACCTCGGGAGGCGCGCCGCCATGGGCTCGGCCACCCCGAGGCAGGTGCGCAGCAGGAACTCCCGGTCCGCGGACGACAGCCTGGCGGGGTCCTTTCCCAGGACCTCGATCGTGCGGTCCGGGATCGCCTGCCGCGCGTACTGGTCGAGCTGGTGCAGCAGGCTCGGCGTGAAGTTCACGTTCACGCGCATCCGCGGATGGCGCCGCACCAGGGCGCCCATGTCGTAGTAGTCCTTGACCGCGTGCAGCCACGTCCAGGGCAGCAGGTGGCAGCCGCTCTTCGGCTCCTCGTAGGGCGGCTGGTGCATGTGCCACAGGATCGCGAGGCTCAGCTTGCGCTTGCGTCCCAAGTGCGGCTCCCGGGTTCGCCGGACCCCACGTGTCCGGGTCCGCAGGAGTCTATCAGTCGCCGGACGGCCGTGCCAAGGGTACCGCAGCCTCTTTGACAACCTGCCCCCGCTTCGGGTTCAATGGATGCGCTCCATGCGGACGGGTGGAGGGAACCGACGTGAACGACGCGCGCTCCCGGCTCGACACGGTCATTGCGGCAGCCGTCGTCCTCGCAGCGCTCGCGGGCTGCGGCGGCGGCTCCACGGTCCCGGGCGGGAAGCCCGACTCGAAGCCCATCGACGACGTCGCCTACCCGGGGGACGCGGACGGGGATTCCCCGGACGGCGCCCCGGGGGAGGCGGTCGGCGACGCGGTCGACGAGCCGGGCGACGCAGCCGGCGAGGCGGGCGACGGCCCCGGCCCGGACGCGAAGGGCGGCGTCGGCGCGCCTTGCGGCGACGGGGACGACTGCGAATCGGGGTTCTGCGCGGCCACCCGGACGGGAATGGCGTGCGCGGCCCCGTGCGACGACGGCGCGTGCCCTCCGGGGTGGCAGTGCCGTCCGGCCGCGACCGGGGGCCACGGCCTGTGCATCGAGCCGGACGCGACGCGGTGCCGGCCCTGCGGATCGGACAAGGACTGCGCCGCGGCGCCCGGCCTCGTGCCCGACACCTGCCTGTCCTTCCCCGACGGGGCCGGGAGCTTCTGCGTGACCTCGTGCGGCGGGGACGGGTGCCCGGAGGACTGGGGCTGCACGGAGGCCGGGCTCTGCACGCCCCCGGACTGGGAGTGCGAGTGCAGCCCGCTCGCGCGCGCGCAGGGATTCGCGACGGCCTGCCTCGTGACGAGCGCCTCGGGCGCCTGCCCGGGCGAGCGACGGTGCACCGGGACCGGGCTCGGGCCGTGCGAGGGGCCGCCGCCGGGGCCCGAGGCCTGCAACGGCAAGGACGACGACTGCGACGGCGGCACGGACGAGGATACGTGCGACGACGACGAGCCGTGCACGGTGGACTCGTGCGACCCGGCCGCGGGGTGCGTGAACGCGCCGGCGGACCTCGCGTGCGACGACGGCGACCCCTGCACCACGACGGACGCGTGCGCGGAGGGGAAGTGCGTGGGCGCGGGCGCGAAGGACTGCGACGACGGCGACCCCTGCACCACGACGGACGCGTGCGCGGAGGGGAAGTGCGTGGGCGCGGGCGCGAAGGACTGCGACGACGGCGACCCGTGCACGACGGACGCGTGCGACAAGCTCGCGGGCTGCGTGCACGTCCAGAACCACGAGCCCTGCGACGACCACGACCCGTGTACCGTGGGCGACGCGTGCGCGGCCGGCAAGTGCGCCCCGGGCACGCCGCGCGACTGCGACGACCTCGACCCCTGCACCGAGGATTCGTGCGACGCGTCGTACGGCGGCTGCGTGAACGACGGCGCGCCCCTCGACGGCGCGCCGTGCGACGCGGACGGCGACGGGTGCACGGTCGGCGACGCCTGCTCATCCGGCGACTGCGTCCCTGGCCCCGCGGAGGACTGCTCCGCGGTCGCGGACGCGTGCAACGACGGGGCGTGCGTCCCCGGCGGAGGTCCGAACGAGCACGCCTGCGTGAAGGTGCCGGCGCGCGACCTCGAGCCCTGCGACGACGGGCTGTTCTGCATCGACGGCGAGACCTGCCTCGCGGGCACCTGCCTCGGGGGCGGGCCGATCGACTGCTCCGCGTCGGACGGTCCCTGCGGCGTCGGGAAGTGCAACGAGGACGAGAAGCGCTGCGTCACCGATCCGTTCGCGGACGGCGTGCCGTGCGAGGACCCCGACGGCTGCACCGCCGGCGACGCCTGCGACGACGGGGTTTGCGAGCCGGGGGAGGCGATCGACTGCTCCAGGCCGGAAGACCCTTGCAATACCTGGGTTTGCGTCTCGGCCGGACCCGGGCTCCACGCGTGCGAGCCCACGCCGATCGCCGGGGAGGTCGCGTGCGACGACGGCGACGCGTGCACGCTTGCCGACCGGTGCGACGGCGCCGGCCGGTGCGTCGCCGGCACGGTCCGCGACTGCTCTTCGCTGACCGACGCCTGCGGCGACGGCGCCTGCGACCCGGAGACCGGCGAGTGCGGCCGGGTGCCGCGGCCGGACGGCACGCCTTGCGACGACGGGGACGCGTGCACCGCGATCGACGCGTGCAAGGCCGGCGCCTGCAAGGGCTCCGGCACCGCGTGCGGGGACCTGAAGGTGTCGGAGGGCGCGACCGGCTACGCAGGCCTGGCGCCGGCCGTCGTGCCGCTCGGGGACGGGCGGGCCGTGGTGGCGTGGCTGGGGTCGAACGTGCTCCGGGGCCGGAGCCTCGCCGCGGACGGGTCTCGCGAGGGCGCCGAGGTGATGCTCTCCGCCGCGGCCAACGTGCCGCGGCCCCTGGTCACGGACCTGCCCGGAGGCACGTTCGCGGTCGGGACGTACGGCGTCTGGAACGCGTGCTCCTGCTCGAACGACTGCAAGGACATGGGCACCGAGTGCGTCGCCGGGAGCTGCAACGCGACGGGGAACATCCCCCACAAGAAGTGCTCGTGGCAGCAGTGGAACACGGTCTCGCAGGCGGTCTGGTCCGGCGCGATGGAGCCGTCGGCCACGGCGTCGTTCACGCTGCACGACGCCTCCGGGGCGTTCGCGTGCCAGGAGTGCCCGTCGCAGCCGGGGTGGACGCCGCTCGCGGTCGGCGGGCTTCGGGACGGGAACCTCGCGTGGCTCTGGCGCAGGGACTCGGACCAGGCGGTGATCGGCCGGGTCGTGAAGCCGGACTGGACGCCCGTGGCGGACCTCGGCACGGTCGGGACGAACTGGCCGGGCGGCGTCGCGATCGCGGCATCGGCCGCGCCCGGCGGCGGTTTCCTGGTGGCGTGGGGCGACGGGACCGAGGTCCGCGCGGACGTCCGGAACGCGGCCGGGACGCGGATCGCCGGGCCGTTCACGGTCCCGACCGTCACCGGCGGGGTGCAGGAGGCGCCCTCCGCGGTCGGGCTCCCGGGCGGCGGCTTCGTGGTCGCGTGGGCCACCGAGGTCGCGGGCCAGGGCACGGACGTGGCGTTCCAGGTGCTCGGGCCGACCGGGACGAAGGTCGGCGGCCAGGGCGCCGCGCACGTCGCCACGGCAGGGAACCAGCGCGCGCCCGCGGTCGCGGCGTTCGCGGACGGGTCGTTCGCGGTCGCGTTCCAGGACGACTCCGGCCGCGACGGGTCCGGGAGCGGGGTGCTTGCGCGCACGTTCGCCGCGGACGGGACCGCGATCGCGGACGAGCGGGTGGTCGCGCGCGCGACGGTCGGGGACCAGGTCCGTCCGGGCGCGGCGGGGATCGGGGACGCGGTGCTGGTCGCGTGGAACGGCTCGGACGGGAGCGTGCTCGCGGCGCGGATCGGGCGCGACGGGCTGCCCGTGGCCCCCGTGCGCGAGGCCGTGCTGAACTGGACCAAGGCCGGGGACCAGCGGGAGCCGGCGGCGGCCGCGCTTCCGGGTGGGGGCTGGGTGTCCGCGTGGACTTCCGACCCCCCGGACGGCGAGCCGGCCGTTGTCTATCGGCTGGTCGGCGCGGACGGGGCGGCCTCGCCCGAGACCGTCGTCGGCACCGGCGCCTCGCCCGCGCCCGCGGTCGCGGCGGACGGTCCGTTCGTGGTCGCGTGGACCACGCCTTCGGGGGACGGGATCCGCGTCCGCCGGTTCGGCGCGACCGGCGAGGCCGGGGGGGACGAAGCCGTCGTGGAGGGCGCCGGGACCGCGTACGTGTCGCGCGCCGCGCCAGCGGCCGCGGCCGTGCCCGGGGGCTTCCTGGTCGCCTGGGAGGCCGCGGTCGAGGGGGGCGCCGGGGCGGACGTCCGGGTCCGGTGCCTGGACGCGTTCGGCCTGCCGGTCGGGTCCGAGGCCGCGGTCGACGCGGCCGGGACGGCGCGGCTGTCCCCCGCCGCGGCGGCGATCCCTGCGGGCACGGGGATCACCGGGGGGGCGGTAGTGGCGTGGCAGGCCAAGGCCCCTGGAGCCTCGACGTGGGACGTGGTGGCGCGGAGCTTCGGCGCCGGCTGCTCGCCGGCGGGCCCCGCCATCGTGATCGGGCCGTCTGCGGGCGGACCGGGCGGTCCCGGGTCGCCCGCGCCCGCGGTTGCGGCCCTGCCTGCCGCGGCCGGAGGCGGGTACCTCGTGGCCTGGGCGGCGCCCGTGGCCGGGCTCGGCCAGGGCGTGGTCGCGCGCCGCGTCTCGCCGGACGGGTCCCTCCCGGCCGGCCCGATCACCGTCGCCTCCGGCCTCGCCTCCACCGCGTGGCCGGCCGCGACCGCGCTGCCGGGCGGCGCGTTCCTGGTCGCGTGGGAGGCGATCGGTGCGGACGAGGACCTGGCCGGCGTCGCGGCGCGCCGGATCGCGGCCGACGGCACGCCGGACCCCCTCTCGCGCGTGCTGTCCCTGACGTACAAGGGCGCGCAGGGCGCCCCGGCCGTCGCGGCGGCGGCCTCCGGCACGGCCGTCCTGGCGTCGTGGAGGTCCGCGGCCCAGGACGGCGACGCGGGCGCGATCGTGCGGCGGCTGTTCCCCTCCTGGTAGCGGAGTCGGTCGTGCTCGCCCGCATCGCTCTGGCCTGCATCGCCCTGTCCGCCTCTTTCGCGCTCGCCGCCCTGTCCGCAGGCGGCTGCGCCGCGGGCGGCGCCGCGACCCGGTCCGACGCGGTCCGCGAGGGGTTGGCGCTGGAGGCGGGGCCGCACCCGGACCGCGCAGCGGCCAAGGACCGTTACGAGGACGCCTGTCTCGCGGGCGACCCCGCGGGCTGCTACCACTTCGGGCGGCACGAGCGGACGCGACGGATCCGCGACGCCGCGGCGCACGCCCGCGCGACGGCGCCGCTCGGCGAGGCGTGCGACCGGGGCGACCTGCGCGCGTGCCACCGCCTCGGGCTCCTGCTCGACGACGACTCGGGCATGCCGCTCGACGGGCGCGGGGCGTTCGACGCGTTCGAGACCGCGTGCGACGGGGGCCACGCGCCCTCCTGCGGCCGGCTGGCGACCCTGTACCGGGTCGGGCCTCCTTCGTCCGACCCGGGCGCATCGGCGAAGGCCCTGGATCTGTACGGCCGTGCGTGCGACGCCGGGTTCCCCGGGCCGTGCCGGGCCGCGGCGGTCATGCTCGGGGACGACCCCGCTCGTGCCAAGGCGCTGGAGGAGCGGGCGTGCCGGCTGGGCGACACGGGCGCCTGCACGGGCCTCGCGAGGGCCGCGTGGCCCGAGGTCCCGTTCGCGTGCGACCGGTGTCCGGAGGGTCAGGCGGTGGGGGATCCACTGCCCGCCCGGGTGGGCGGGCCGCTGGAGCGCAGCGGCCGGATGGCCGCGAGCGAAGCGCGGGGAGGGGAGTGCCCGGGGACATGTGCCCCGGGCGAGGGGCGGGGCGGAGCCCTTCCCCTGGTGACAGACGACCGATGCGTGGAATGCCGGATCGCGGCCTGCAGGCGCGAGCACTGCTGCGAGACGTGCCCCGGCCGCGACACGGTCGCCTGCTGCGCGGACGTCGACCTTCCGGTCGCCGACCACCCGCTCGTGACGCCGAAGCCCGACCCGGCCGCGGTCGCGCGCGCCGAGGCCGAGGCGCGCCGCGTCGTGGCGCCGCTGCTCCCGATCCTCCGGGAAGGGTGCGACGCGGGTGTCGGGCGCGCGTGCGCCGACCTCGGCCGCGTGCTGTCGGCGGACCTGTCCGGCGAGGGCCTGGCCCGGGCCCGGGCCGCGTTCCGGCGCGCCTGCGACCTCCGGGACGCGCACGGCTGCGACGGCCTCGCGGAGTCGCTGGAGACCGGCGCGGGCGGGCCGCCGGACGGGATCGTCGCGCGTGTCGTGCGCGTGAGGGCGAAGGCGCTGCACCGGAAGGCGTGCGACGACGGCTACACGGGCCACTGCTGGGCGGCGATGGAGTGAGGGCATGCCCGGGCGGGGGGGGCGGTACTGGCCCGGCCGCCTCGCGCGCGTCCGCGACCCGAACGTTGCGGCTTCGTGCAGAGCTTCACGCCGGTCATCTCGCTCTGCAGGGTGCACTTGCTCCCTTCGGGGCACGGCTTCGATCCGCCGCAGATCGGATAGCAGCCGCGCCAGCCGAGAACGGTTTCGCAGATCGTCCCGGCATGGGGACGGGGACGGGGATTCGGGTCGCATGGTATTCTCGCGACGGCTCGGCCTTGGAGCGCGCGTGCGGTTCGCGGATGTTGCGGGACACGAGGCGGTCAAGGAGCTTCTGGTCCGGGCGGCGGACCGCGAGCGGGTGCCCCACGCCTGCCTGTTCCACGGCCCGGAAGGCGTGGGAAAGCGGACGATCGCGCTCGCGTTCCTGTCCTACCTGGTCTGCCGCGACCGGGCGGACGGGGACAGTTGCGGCCGGTGCGTCCCTTGCCGCCAGGTCTCCGACGGGACGTTCGTGGACCTCGCGGTGCTCCAGCCCGAGAAGGGCTACGTGAAGATCGACGCGGTCCGCGACGCGATGCCGCGGCTCTACTACCAGCCGCTCGTCGGCCCCTGGAAGTGCCTGCTGATCGACGACGCGCACGCGATGACGCTCGAGGCGGCGAACGCGGCGTTGAAGACGCTCGAGGAGCCGCCGTCGAGCACGCTGTTCGTGCTCGTGACGCCGACCCCCGACGTGCTGCCGCGCACGGTGCTGTCACGCTGCTTCGCGGTCCCCTTCGGGCCGGTCGCGGCGGCCGACACGGTGCGCCTGCTCGTCGGACGCGGCGTCGAGGAGGAGGCGGCCCGGGCCGCGACCGCGCGCGCGAGGGGCAGCCCCGGCCGTGCGATCCGGCTGCTCGACAGCCCGGTGCTCGCGGAGCGCGAGGATTTCGTCAAGGGTTTCCTGGCCCTGGCGGGCGCGAGCGCGGAGGAGCGCATGCGCTTCGCGGACGGGGTCGCGTCCTCGAAGGACGACGCCGAGGACCTGATGGACCTGCTCGAGTCGGTGGTGCAGGACGTGCTGCTCGCCGCGGCGGGCGCGCCGGACGCGGGCCTGCGCAATCCGGACCTCGCCGAGCCGATCCGGGAGTTCGCGGGCCGGGTCGGCCAGGACCGCGCGGTCCGCCTGGCCGACGTGCTGCTGGAGTGGGACGCGAACCGCCGGTACTCCCCCGCGATCCGGGTGGCGGTCGACCGGCTGGTCTTGGAGATACCCTGATCGCACGCGGGCGTTCGCCTTCCCTACAACCGCCCGCGCAGCCACTCCGCCAGCAGTTCGTGCCCGTCCGCGGAGAAGTGCGGGTCGTCCGGCCGCTCCGCGGCGAACCAGCGTCGGACGCCGTCGCGGCGGACCGCCTCCTCGAACGCGCCGGCCGGATCGAGCAGGGACAGCCCGGCGCGCGTCGTCGCCGCGACGACCGCGGCGCGCGCGGGCACGCTCCAGGCGGCCGCGCCTCGATCGCCCTCGAGATCCCAGCGGGCCGGGAGCAGCACGGCCGAGACCCGCGCTCCGGCGGCCTCGACCTCGGCGCGGAGGAGGCGCAGCACGATCTCGAGCCGCGCGGCCTGGACCTCGCGCGGGGGCCGGGGGGCGACGTCGAAGGCGGCCGCGGCGTGTCTGGCCGCGCGGCTGAAGGCGGTCGCGACGCGGACCGGGTAGGGCGCGGGGCTCGAGCCGATGCCGAGTCCGACCGACGCGCCCCACACGGGATCGGGGCACCGGGGGCGCGGCGTGTCGGCGTCCCAGGCTAGCAGCGGCCCGTCGCCGCAGCAGGCATAGGGCTGGTCGATGTCCAGAAGGTCGTTCGCCGCGAACAGATAGACGACCACGAGGTCGGGCCTGACGCGCGGCAGCCACTCGCGAACCAGGAGCAGGTAGAAGTCCGGGCCGGTCCCGGGAACCCCCGCGTTCACGTGGCTGACGCCCGGGTCCGAGGCGGCCAGGCGCGCCGGGAACGCCTCGGCCATGCCCACGCCCGCCCCGAAGACCATGGAGTCGCCGACGTGGAGCACCCGTCGCGATGCCGCAGCCGCGTCCGGGGGCACGCGACGGGCGAGGAGGTCGGGCCAGCGGTCGGGCCAGAGCGCGGGCGCGGCCATGTCGCACCGGAGCGCCCAGGAGGAGCCCGGGGGGAGGAAGAGCCGGGCCTCGGAGACGTCCGGGAACGCGGGCGGCGGCGGCAGCGCGAGGCGGACCGCGGCCTCGACCCCGGCGAGCGCGAGCGCGGTCGAGCCGGCGGCGAGCAGGACCTTCCCGGTCGGGAAGGGGCGCGGCAGGCCGCGAACGCCCGCGAGCAGGCCGGCGCCGAACAGGGCCCCGGCCAGGAGCCGGTCCCACGCCCCGAGGTGGGCGTGGCGGATCGGCAGGGCCAGCGCGAGGGCCGATGGCACCGCGACGAGCAGGACCGCGGCCATCCGGCCGCGCGCCGCGGCGTCGCGGAGACGGAGGAGGGCGATCGCGGCGACCAGCCACCCGGTCGCGTTCGCGGCCACGGCGCCCGGCACGAGGTCGCAGGTGACGAGGGTTCCGGCCGCGGCGAGGCCCACGGCGACCGCGGCCGCGACGAGGGCCAGGGCGTCGCGCCTGCGGGCGATGGCGAGACCGGCGAGCGCCCAGGACGCGGCGTTCGTCGCGAACACCCAGGCGGCGCGGTCGCAGGGGACCATCAGCTCGGTCGCGGCCCCGAACGCGGCCAGGACCGCCGTCGCGACGACCGCGGCCGGGCGTACCGGACGGGGCAGGGAAAGGCGCCTCGCGACGAGGCCCGCGGCCGCGCCGAGGGCGGCCGGGACCACGAACACCGCGAGCGCGACGAGGTACGGCACGGACCGAGTATCCGCGGGGCCGGCCGCGTTTGCAAACTGCCGGTCGTCCCAATATGATCCGCGCCGTCCGCGGCCTTTCCGCTGGAGGTCTCGCCCTGGAGAACAACGTCACGGGCATCGGCGGCGCGCCCGTCCCGGAGCCGGCACACGAGGACCAGAGCGACCTCGGCCGCCAGATCAAGAAGTTCACCTTCATCCTGAACAAGCGGAAGTGGTGGGCGATCCTGACGCTGCTCGTCGTGGTGTCGGCCGTGGCCGTCTACACGAAGCGGCAGCGGCCGATCTACCGCGCGACCGCGTCGGTCATCATCGAGAGCAACCCGCCCCGGGTGCTGTCCGGCGTCAAGGACGTCGTGGAGCTGGGGTCGTCCAACTACTGGGCGATGCGGGAGTACATCCAGACCCAGTACAAGGTGATCACGGGCCTGGAGGTGTGCGAGATCGTCGTCGCGAAGCTCAGGCTCGAGGACGACGCGGCCTTCCTGGGCGCGCTCCCGGGGCAGGCGCTGACCGATTCCGAGAAGGCCGAGCGCATCGCGAAGAAGGTGCCGGCGCGGGTGCTCCAGTCGCGCATCAGCGTGGAGCCGGTCCGCGACAGCATGATGGTCATGGTCAGCGTGGACGACGGCGACGCGCAGCGCGCCTCGGACCTGGCGAACGAGGTCGTGTTCGCCTACCGCGCGCAGAACATGAACTACAGGCGATCGGTCACGCAGGAGGCGAACGCCGAGCTGCGCGACATGGTCGAGAAGTACCGCCAGAAGAAGGAGGAGGCGGACAAGGAGCTGCTGGAGTACGAGAAGGACCACGCCATCGGCAGCTTCGCGACGCGGAAGCAGGCAATCGAGGAGCGCGTGAAGCTGCTCGACGACCGGCAGGGGCAGCTCCTGCTGAAGAAGTCGGACCTGGAGGCGCGGCTCGCGCGCGTGAAGAAGCTGGAGGCGTCGGGGGACGTGTTCTCGGCGCCGATCGACACGATCCTCGGCAGCTCGCTGGTGTCGAGCCTGAAGGCCAAGCACGTGGAGCTGCGCGACCAGCGGATGTCGCTGTCGGCCATGTACGGGGACAAGCACCCGAAGATCCTGGCGCTCGACGCGCAGCTCGCGGAGATCGCGGGGACCATCCGCGGGGAGGTCAAGTCGTACCTGTCGTCGGTCCGGGGCGACTACGACGAGGTGCAGGGTGCGCTCAGGCAGGTGGAGACGCTGCTGGCCGCGGCCACCAAGGACCTCGCGGACCTCGGCGTGATGCAGGTCGACTACAACGCGCTCGCCGAGCGGCGGAAGGACTCGGCGGCCGTCTATGACCAGGTCCGGTCGCGGTACATGGAGATCAACCTGTCCGCGCAGGTCGAGACGAACAACGTCCGCATCCACGAGCTGGCGCAGGTGCCGTCTTGGCCGCTGAAGCCGGACATGCGGCTGAACCTGGCGCTCGGGGCGGTGCTCGGGCTCCTGCTCGGCCTCGGGCTCGCGTTCCTGGTCGAGCAGCTCGACAACACGGTCAAGGGGCGGCCGGACGTCGAGCGGGTGACCGGCGTGCCGTGCCTCGGCGTGATCCCGTCCATCCCCGGGCCGCGCAAGCGCCGCCGCCGATCCAAGGACGTGACGCTGCAGGACCGCGACTTCTACGTGCTGGACAACCCGAAGTCGGTGATCGCGGAGGCCCTGAACACGATCCGCACGAACCTGATGTTCATCCTGCCGGAGCGCCGGATCCGCACGGTCCTTGTGACGAGCGGCAGCCCGTGGGAGGGCAAGTCCACCGTCGTGATCCAGATGGGCATCGCCATGGCCCGGTCCGGTGCGCGCACGCTGATCGTGGACACGGACATGCGCCGGCCGCGCCTGCACCGCGCGTTCGGCGTGGAGGCGGAGAAGGGTCTGTCCACGCTGCTGCTCGGGAGCGACCCGCTGGACGCGGTCATCGCGAAGACGACCGTGCCGAACCTGGACCTGCTGCCGTGCGGGCCCGTGCCGCCGAACCCTTCGGATCTCCTCAGGATGGAGCGCCTCGCGAACCTGTTGGCCGACCTCAACCAGCGCTACGACACGGTCATCCTGGACTCGCCCCCGGTCATCCCGGTCGCGGACCCGCGCATCCTGTCCGGGCTCGTGGACGGCGTGGTCCTGGTGGTCAAGCTCGGGCACACGACCACGGACGCGCTCGGCCAGGTCCGGCGCGAGCTGTCCGCGATCGGGGCGCCGCTGCTCGGGACCGTGCTGAACGACCTCGACGTGAAGCGCGGCGGGTACGGCTACGGATACGGGTACGGGTACGGGTACGGCTACTACGCCCGGTCCCACGGCGGGTACTACGGCTACCCGTCCGTCGAGGAGGGGAAGGGCGGCCCGGGCGAGCGGAAGTCCGCGGCCGGCGACGCGTCCTGATCCCCCCCGCGGCCCGGCCTACGGGACCAGCGCGAACGAGTCGATCACCTCGGTCGTCCAGCTCGTGCCGCTGCCGCTGACCTTCACGATCTCGACCGACAGCGACTTCCCGTCCACCTTGACGTGCGTGACGTGATACGCGCAGGCGCGGCCCTGGAAGTAGTCCCAGCTCGTCTCCTTGAGCGCGGTCGGGCACTTGTTGAGCGGCCCGCCCCCGCCCCCGGTGACGATGTAGTGGATCGCCGTCCCGTCGTGCGAGTAGGTCGTCGGGTGGGGGTCGGCGCGCGTGACGCCGCCGGCGTCGGGAACCTCGAAGTGCTCGTAGAGGTGGGCGTGGCCGGAGAACACCAGGGTCACGTCGTACTTCCTGAACAGGGCCTCGTAGTGCTTGCGGACCGGCTCCATGCACTCGCCGTCCGCGGTGTCGGCCATCACGGTCGAGTAGAACGGGTGGTGCAGCCAGACGAAGACGTGGTCGATCGTCGGATCCGCGCGGGCCGCGGCGAGGTGCTTCTCGACCCACGCCTTGGGCGTGTTGGTCCACCAGCGCGTGCCCTGCTCGAACGAGACGAAGTAGGAGTTGGCGTGCCGGAACGCGTAGAAGGTCTCGAACGAGACCCCGCTCGGCACCTTCGACTTGTCGCCCGGCGCGTCGAAGCTCTCGGAGTAGGTCGCGGGGTCGTCGCCGTACCAGACCTCGAACGCGTCGTCGTATCCCGGGCCGTGGACGGCCGGGTTGCGGTAAGCGAGCTGGTCCTCGAGGAACGCGCGGTACTTCAGGATCCCGGCCGAGCCCATGTCGTGGTTGCCGGAGGTGGGGAAGAAGGGCACCGCGGCGAGCATGGGCTCCGAGCACGTGCGGAAGTTTTCGTACGCGCCGTCCTCGTAGGCGTGGTCCACGAGGTCGCCGGTGTGCATCACGAACGCGGGGTCGAGCGCGGCCAGCGCCTTCGGGACCGCCAGCCGCTCCGGGATGCCGGACGTGCAGCTGGCCGTCGCGAACTGCGTGTCGCCATACACCGCGAACGAGAACGCGACCGCCGCCCGGCACTGGCCGGTCGCGTCGTCGCAGGTCTCCCCCGCGCCGCAGCCGGGGCCGCAGGTCCCGCCGCACGCATCCGGCCCGCAGACGCGGCCGCCGCACGCCGGCGTGCAACCGCACGTCCCCGACGGCTCGTCGCAGGTGTGTCCGGCCCGGCACCCGGGCGGGCAGGCGCCCCCGCAGCCGTCGGGGCCGCAGACGCGCCCGTCGCAGAACGGGACGCAACGGCAGGTGCCGGTCGGCTCGTCGCACTCCGAGCCGGGGCCGCACCCCGGCGGGCAGGTCCCGCCGCAGCCGTCGGGGCCGCAGACGCGGCCTGGGCAGTACGGGACGCAGCGGCAGGTCCCGGTCGAATCGTCGCACTCGGACCCGGGCCCGCAGCCGGGGCCGCAGGTCCCGCCGCACCCGTCGGGACCGCAGGCGCGGCCGAGGCACGCGGGCACGCACTGCGGGTCGGGGGGGAGGTCGGGCGCCGCTGTCTCGGAGACCGCTGCGTCCGGAGCCGATGGGTCCGGAGCCGATGGGTCCGGACCGGGTTCGGGGTCGGGAGCGGC
>VGRB01000073.1 GCA_016875475.1 Deltaproteobacteria bacterium | reverse complement strand
GGTACGGTCAAGGTCGCGGACGACGACCGGGTCCACAAGGTGAAGGGCATCGTCTATGGCGAGCACCAGCTCCAGACGGTCGGCATGCACGAGCAGGCGAAGCGCTGGGCGCGCTACCGCTCCCTCGGTCCGAGGACCACGTTCCTGCTGTCGGACATCCTGACCCCCGACGTCTACGGCGGGAAGCCGCTGCGGTACGCCGTGCTGTTCGTGGACGGCAAGAAGGTCTTCGATTCCACGACCTTCGACGTGAAGGAGTCGAGCTTCTACCAGGACCCGAAGAAGGCCGGGTACACCGCGCCGCAGCTCCTCGCGCTGACGGGCGAGAACGACGGCGTCAAGATGCGCGGCGCGGTCAAGGCGGGAAAGCTGACCGAGCGCGAGGACTTCCTGGAGACGTCGGGCGCCGCGGTCCGGTTCGTCGTGTCCAAGTTCGCGAAGCCCATGATGTACTACTTCGACGGGCAGTTCGCGCTGGAGCTGACCGGCTCGGACGGCAAGGTCGAGAAGCACGGCGGGCAGGGCAAGTACTACTACACGGTGGTGAATCCGTAGTTCCCCGCCCCCCCGCGGCCGGGCAGGAAGAAGGGGGCGGGCGGGTGGCCCCGGGTGCATCGCCCGCCCTACAGCTCCAGCGCGGCGCGCTGGGGCCCGGGGCGGGCGGCGGCCTTCTCCTCGTCCGCGAGCGACCGGAGCACGTGGCGGGGGCGTTCCTTCGTGACCACCAGCCCTGCGTAGCCGACCACGCTCGAGTCGTCGCGTGACACGTCGCCGGTCGTGGCGTAGTCGATCAGTTCCGCGTGACGCGCGCCCAGGAGCCTGGCCGCGACCAGCATCACGGTCACGGGCACGACGCCGCACATCGACACGTGGTGGTCCACGACCGCGGAGTACAGGCCGTGCGCGTCCATCTCGCGGATGCGCTCGATCGCCATGCGGTCCTTGCGGGTGGCCACGCGCAGCGGCTCGTGGTGGCTCATGTCCGAGCTTGCGACCAGCAGCACGCGGTCCTCGATCCCGGCCAGCGCGCGGGCGATGCCCTTGCCGATGCAGCCGCACATCTCGAAGGACATGGTCCTCAGGCAGACCGGCACGATCCGGACCGCGGGGTTGCGGGCCTGGAGGAAGGGCACCTGCACCTCGATCGCGTGCTCGGTCGCGTGCGCGAGGTCGTCGGCGACGAGGTGCTCGCACGACCCGACCACGCGCCAGGCGACCTCCGCGTCGATCTCGATGTCGCCGGTCGGCATCTGCCACGGGCCGTCGACGCCGACCGCGGCGGGCTGGCCGAGCCCGGTGTGGTTCGGCGCGAGCACCACGACGACGTCCGGCACGACGATTCGCGAGAAGACGCGGCCCGCGACGGCGCCGCTGTATTCGTAGGCGGCATGCGGGGAGACGGCGCCGACGACCGGTCGCGGAGGGACGGACGGGTCGGTGGCCGCGAGCGCCCGGACCCGCCGCTCCAGCTCGGGGCCCGATGCCTCGTAGAACCGGCCGGCAACCGCAGGCGGCCTGCCCACGCCCCTCCCGGCGGGACGGCGGGGGGGGACGGCCCGGCGCGCGCCGACCCCGTGGCCCGGCGCCCACGCCCGTCCACGTCACCCGTCGTCAGGAGGCGCGCCGCGTCAGCCTGCGCGCCGCCTCATCCGCAGCGGAGAGAGAGGGATTCGAACCCCCGGTGAGCGATGCCCACACCTGATTTCGAGTCAGGCGCCTTCGACCTCTCGGCCATCTCTCCAACAGATCAAGGAGCAGTCACCCCGCCGCCGCCCCGCGGCGGGGCGGCCCACGCCAGCGGAGAGAGGGGGATTCGAACCCCCGGTAACCCTTTTGAGGCTACACGCGATTTCCAGTCGCGCACCTTCGACCGCTCGGTCATCTCTCCGGTGCTCTTCCGAGCCTGCGGTTCAGGCTCTCAACTTTCGAAAGAACGCGGTCAGCAGCGCCGCCGCCTCGTCTCCGCGCACGCCGCCGGTCACGCGGCAGCGGTGGTTCAGCCGCGGGTCGGACAGGAGCGTGTAGAGGCTCCGCCCCGCGCCCGCCTTCGGGTCGTCGCAACCCCAGACGACGCGCGCGACCCTCGCCAGCACCGCCGCGCCCGCGCACATCGGGCACGGCTCCAGCGTCGCGTACAGGGTCGCCCCGACGAGCCGGCCGCCGCGCGTCGCAGCGGCCTGACGGATCGCCAGGACCTCGGCGTGCGCCGTCGGATCCGCGGACGCGACCGTCCGGTTCCGGCCCCGGCCGATCAGCTCGCCGTCGCCGGAGACCACCACCGCGCCGACCGGGACCTCCCCCTCGCCGGCCGCGGCACGGGCCTCGTCCAGCGCAAGCGCCATGGCCGCTTCGTCGTCCAATCAGGCTCCGCCGGTCAATGAGCCTCCGGCACCCCCGCCGGAACGGGGGGAATCCTACCCGGGCGACCGCCTCGCGTCAACTTGTACCGCTTCGGGGTAGTCCCGGGCGCTGTCGGGCTCGGGTGCGGGTACGTGCTCGGCCTCGGGCTCGGACTCGGGTACGGGTACGGGTACGGGCTCGGGTGGGGCTGCCCCCTGCCCGCACCATGGTAGTATTGGCCCGTGGGCCATCGATCGCTACCCCATCTCGTCCGCTCGTTCGCCCGGCTGTACGGACCGAAGCCGGTCCTGACCGCGCTCCCGCCTTCCGGCCTCGCCGAGTACACGTGGCTCGACCTCCACGACGCGGCGTGGGGAGTCGCGAAGGGCCTCGTGGCTGCGGGCTTCCCGGCGGACGGGACCGCGATCGTGCTGTCGGCCGACTCGCCCGAGGCCCTGTTCGCCGAGGTCGCGGTCCAGGTCGCGGGCGGAGCCGCCCTGGCCGTAGCGCCGCCGATCGGCGTCGAGGAGCTGGCCGCGGAGATCGCGGCGACCGGCTGCTCGGCCGTGCTGGCGTCGGAGCCGCTGACCGGGCTCGCCGCGGCCGCGGCCGGCGTATCGGGCAGGCCGGTCGCGGAGTGGCAATTGGACCCGATCGCGCCGGGCAGGCCGGAGCCGGGCGCGGGCGACGACACGCCGGAGCTGGAGGCGAGGCTCGATCGGCTCGGACCCGAGGTCGCGGCGGCGATCGTCCGCGCCGGGGCCCCGGGGGCCGGCGGTCGCCACGCCGTCCTCCCCCACCGCGCGCTGCTCGGGACCGGGGCCGCGGTGGCCCGGGCGCTCGCGGCCGGCGAGGCGGACGCGTGGCTGCTCGCGGGCCCCGCGACTCATCCGTTCGTGCGCGCCGCGGGCTGGTGGGCGCCGCTCGCGTCGTGCGGTCACGCGGTGCTCGGCGGCCCGGACCCGCTGGAGGCGGCCTGGGCCGCGCGCCCCCGCGTCGCCACGTGCCTGGCGGCCGACCTCCCCGCGTTCGTGGAACGGCTCCTCGCCGAGGTCGGGGCCACCCGCGGCTTGCAGGCGACGTTCGCGCGCTGGGCCGTGGAAGGGGCGGCCGAGGGGGAGAAGGGAGGCATCGGCGCGCGCATCCGGCGGGCGCTGGCCGCCGCCGCGGGCCCCGAGCTGGTGCGCCAGGTCGTGGGGGGCGCGATGGAGTGCATGGTCGCCGGCTGGGGTCCGGCCGACGGGACGGCGGTGCGGGTGCTCGCGGCGCTCGGGGTCGAGGTCCGCACCGCGTGGGGACCGCCGGAGGCGTGCGGGGTCGCGACGCTCGGCAGGCCGTCCGAGCCGCCCGGCGGGCGCCCGCTGGACGGGACCGTCGTCAGCGTCGACGAAAAGGGGGAGATCGGAATCGCAGGCCCGGGTATCATGTTTTCGTGGTTGGGAACTTCCCCGGAGGTGAACCCGGCCCTGGAAGGGGGGGTACTCAGGACGGGAGAGGCCGGTCGCATCGGGGCGGACGGGTCGCTGATCGTCACGGGCCGGATGGGGGATGCCGGTCCCGGAGCCGGAGTGGGGGCGGGATGAGCGAGTTCCGGGGGGTCCTGGTGAACGCGGGCGACCTGACGGACCTCGCGGCGAGCGGGCCCGATCTCGCCGCCGACCCGAGCCGGCTGCTGCGCGTCCCGATGCCGGCCTTCCTGGCGTGGGCCGCGTGCCGCAAGGCCACCGGCGCGATGGCGATCTCGGATGCGTCCGGCACCGTCACGGACATGATCCTGAAGGACGGCGCCGTCCAGGTGCTGGAGCGTCGCGGCCACCCCATGTTCAAGGACGTGATCGCGGACATGGTCGCGGAGAAGGAGCTGACGCAGCAGGCCGCGGACCAGTCGGCCGCGATGGCGGTCGCGACCGGCAAGTCGCAGGTGCAGGTCGTCTATGAGATGGGCGCGTGCACGCCCAAGGCGCTCGTGGACGCGATCCGTCGCAGGAAGAACGGGACGCTCGACGCCCTGCTCGCGACCGGCGAGCAGCCCTACGCCTGGGTCGAAGGGACCCCGCCGGGCACGAAGTCGGACCCGGTCGTCATCGACCTGAACACCTGGCTGTTCTCGCTGGTCCGCCACCGGACGCGCATGTCCTACGGCCTGGACATGGAGCCGCTCCTCGGCGACGTGCTCGGAAAGTACCCGATGAAGGGGCCGCGCTTCACGCCGCTGATCCTGGGCACGTGCGTGAACGAGCGCGAGAAGAAGACGATCGACGACCTCGTGGACGGCACGAACGCGACGCGCGAGGTCCTGACCATGAGCCTGATGGGCCGCACGCAGACGGCGCGTCTGCTCCTCGCGTGTCACCTGCTCGGGCTGCTCGAGTACCGCACGACGCCGCTCCCCAAGGGGGGGGTCGCGGCGCTCGAGGCGGAGCTGCACAAGACGCACGAGCGCATCCAGACAGAGGACCTGTTCACGCGGCTAACCATCCACTGGACGACCCATCCGTCGCTGATCAAGGCCGCGTACGACAAGATGACCGAGCGCTGGGGCCCGTCGTCCCCGGTCCGCACGCAGTCCGCCACCGCGGCGGAGCTGGCGGACAAGATCTTCGCGCTGATCACCGAGGCGTACGAGGGCGTCGCGGAGCAGCGGCGGCGGCGCGACTACCGGACCCAGCTCCTCGGCGCGGCCAAGATGCGCTTCGGGACCGACCTGCTGTACAAGCAGGCGCACATGGCGCTGTTCCGGAGCGAGATCCCGCTGGCGCGCCAGATCATCGAGGCCGCGATCGACATCATCCCGGACGAGACCTACCTGGACTTCCACAGGAAGCTGGGGGGCTGACAACCCGTCCCCGTACCCGAGCCCGAACCCGGACGCGCCCACCAATCCGCCGCCCACAACTCCTTCCCAACACCCCGTCGCGAGCCGCAACAGGTCCTGCACAACGGATCGGCATCCTCGCGATCATGGGGTGCGGATCGCCTCAGCCGGAGCGCAGGCTCCTCCTGCTGGAATTCCTCGACCAGGACGAGTTCCGGAGCGAGCGGAGCATGTTCTTCCCCTTCCTCAAGGGGCTGGCGCGCGACCGCGGCATCGAGGCTCTCTGGCTGTGCTTCGTCACGCCGCCCGCTCGCCGGTGGGACCGGACCGAGGGCCGCACCACGTTCGTGGACCTGCCGGACGACGAGGTCGAGTAGCTTCGGCGCCGAGTCGAGGCGTTCCGGCCGACGCACGTCGTCGCGAGCGACGTGATGACCGGGCGCACCACGGAGCCGCTGAAGTCGACCGGGGACTGACGCGGGCGGTCAGAGCGGGCCGCCCAGCGCCTCCTCGACCGCACGGACCGGACCGCCTTCGCCGACCCATGCCGCGAGGTCGCGGAGCTGGCGCGACAGGTAGCGGTCGCGCGTGACCGTGGGGAACCGCTCGGCGACCCGGGCGCGCACGGCCTCGCACGCGGGACTCAGGAGCCGCTCCGAATCGTCGAGGGGGTGGCTGACCGTGAAGTCGCAGCGGACATCGTGCAGCGGTCGCGCGAACCGATCGGACAGCAGCCGCCGCGCCTCGCGCGTGAGGTCGTCGCGCAGCTCGGACAGCTCCTCCTGCTCGCGGGCGGTCAGGGTGATCTTGGACGGGATGCCGGCGGCGCGGCGGCGGATCGCGGCCGCCTGCGTCGCGAACGCCAGCTCGATCGCGAGGACCTCGGCCAGCCGCGGCAGGGTGTCCCACAGCCGGATCGCGAGCGTCGCGGACATGCTGACGTGGTCCTCCTGCCCCGCGTCGGTCGAGATCGAGAGCAGGTGCGATGGCATCATCGCGCCCCAGATCGCGTTCGTCAGGGACGCGGACACGTACTCCGGGACCATCATCCCGCTCGACAGCGCGTCCTGGCCCGGCGCGACCGACGGGTCCTGCCACTCGTCGCGCCACTTCAGGTCCTCGTTCATGCCCTTGTTGCGGCGCCCGTCCACGTAGCGCGCGCAGCGCATCTGGGAGAGCCGCGCCGCGATCCCGAGCGTCTGGAGGACGTTGTAGGCCGCGACCGCGACCGGCATCCCGTGGAAGTGGCCGCCGGACACGATGTCGACGAACTGCCCGATCCACCTCGGGTCCTCGCCCCGGCGCGCCGCCTGGGCGGCGGACAGCGGGAGGATCAGCGGGTTGTCCGTGACGCTGTCGATCTCGACCTCGAGCGTGCGCCGGGCCGATGACAGCATGTCGTGGCACGCGCCGAGCACCTGGGCCGCGCAGCGGATCGAGTACGGGTCCTGGACCTCGCCGTCGATGTCGTACGGCCGGTGCGCCGCGATCAGGGGGGAGCCGTCGAGCAGCCGCGCGATCCATCCGGCCACCGCGCCCGCCCCCGCGTGCGGCCGGAGCGCGTGGACGTCCGCCCGGAACGGCGAGTCCGCGCCCAGGAAGACCTGGGTGGACATGGCCGTCGCGACCGCGGCCGTCTTCAGGAGATCCTCCGCCCGCAGGCACGCGAGGCCCGCGAGCGCGGTCGAGAAGCCGGCGCCGTTGTTGAACGCGAGCCCTTCCTTGGCCGCGAGCGAGATGCGCGGGATCCCCGCCTCGCCCATGGCCTGCTCCGCGGGGACCGGGTCGGGACGGTCGCCGATCCAGGCCATCTCGTCGTCGCCGGGGCCCTCGCCGGGCCGGCGCTCCAGCATCACGAGCCCGATGTGCGACAGGGGCGCGAGGTCCCCGCTCGCGCCGACGGACCCGTAGCGCGGCACGCACGGCGTCACGCCGCGGTTCAGCATCGCGACGAGCGTGTCGATGACGATCGGCCGCACCGCGGAGTGTCCGCGCGAGAGCGACAGCGCGCGAATGAACATGGTCGCGCGCACCACCTCGCGGGGGGCATGCTCGCCCACGCCCGCGGCGTGCGACCGGAGCAGGTTCTCCTGAAGCTCGCCGCACCGGTCCGGCGGGACCGGCTGGTCCACGTTGTGGCCGAACCCGCGGTTGAAGCCGTACGACGGGGACCGCGTCTCCGCGACGTACGCCTCGACCTGGCGGCGGCGTTCGTCGAGCAGCGCGCGGGTCTCGGGGGCAAGCCCGACCGCCTCGCCCCGGGCGACCGCGGCCACGTCCTCGAGCGTGTAACCGGTCTTCGCGTGGTGGATGAGCATGACTGCCTCAGGCGTTCCCGCCGGCGAGGATGGAGCGGACCGTCTCGACCATCGCCGCCCGCGCCACCTCGACCTGGCTCGGCTGCCGCCGGAGCCACTCGGCCCGATCCGCGATCTCCCCGGCCAGCTCCTTGCCGCGCAGCAGGTCCTTGATCGACACGGTGTCCTTCGCGAACTCGTCCCCCCCCGCGATCACCACGACGGGGCAGCGCTTCCGGTCCGCGTATGTCATCTGGGCCTTCATCTTCGGCTGCGGCCCGTACCAGACCTCGGTTGCGATGCCGGCCGCGCGCAGCTCCGCCGCGATCCGCTGGTAGTCCGCCATGCGGGACGGGTCCATCACGACGACGAGGACCGGGCCGCGCGCCTCCGCCTCGGCCGCGGACGTGCGCGCGATCAGCTCCGCGAGCCGGTCCACGCCGATCGACGCGCCGGTCGCGGGGACGCGCAGGCCGAGCAGCCGCTCCACGAGGCCGTCGTAGCGCCCGCCGCCGCAGATCGCGCCGAACCGGCGGACCGCGCCGGACGGCTCGCGGACCTCGAGCTTCGAGACCGCCTCGAACACCGGCCCCGTGTAGTACGCGAGCCCGCGCGCGACCGACGGGTCGAAGACCACGCGATCGTCGCCGTAGCCGAGGCCGGCCAGCAGCGCGTGGATGCGGCGCATCTCGTCGAGGCCCTCGCGGCCGCTCGGCGTGTCCGCGAGCCGGCTCTCGAGGCGCGCCAGCACGTTCTCGCGGCCCTCCACGCCGAGGCACGACTCCACGTAGTCGATCACGAGCGAGGCCGCCCCGGACGGCAGGCCGAGGCCCGGGACCTCGGCGCCGGAGCCGGGGTCGATGCGCCCCCCTTGCAGCTCCGCCGCGACGCCGGAAGGACCGATCTTGTCGTACTTGTCGATCACGCGAAGCACGTCGCGCGCCTTCGTCTCGTCCGCGATGCCGACTCGTTCGAACAGCCCCTTGTGGAGCTTGCGGTCGTTGACGCGGACCTCGTACGTGCCGCGGCCGAGCCCGGTCGCCTCGAGCGCGTCGGACAGCACGCAGCACGCCTCCGCGTCCACGGCGACGTCGGTCGAGCCGACCGTGTCGAAGTCGAGCTGCTGGAACTCGCGGTAGCGACCGGGGTCCAGCTTCGCCTCGAACCGGAAGACCGGCCCGTACTGGTAGCGCCGGAACAGCGGCGGTTTCGGGGAGGAAGGCTGCTGCGACCGGATGTCGTCGCGCGCCCAGAGCTCCTCGGCGTAGCGGCGCGCGAGGGGCGCGGTCAGGTCGTAGCGCATGGCGAGCACGTGGTGGGTCATCACGACGTTGTTCGCGTCGTCCCGGACCTCCTGCCCGCGGCCGTCGAGGACGGGCTCCATCTCCGGGTTCCGGAACGAGTAGACGCCCTCGTCGGCCGTGTCCGTGTCAGGCAGGTACTTGCCGAGCGCGTCCGCGTACTCGAGGACCGGCGTGTCCCAGTGCTCGAACCCGTAGCGACGGTAGACCTCGGTCGCGGCCTCGATCAGGCGGCGCCGCAGCCTGCTCGTGACCGGGTCGATGTCGCGGAACCCCTTGACCTTGCGCGGTACGATCCCTCGCTCTCCCATCGTCCCCGCTCGCGTGGCGCTCCAGAACCGCCGATCGGATTTGAACCGATGACACCCTGATCCACAGTCAGGTGCTCTACCAGGCTGAGCTACGGCGGCCCGGGCAAAAGGTCGGCGGGATTGTCCGCGAGCCGCCGCGCCGTGTCAAGCGCGAGAGGGACGCGCGAGAGGGACGCCGAGCGATCCGCGCCGAGGCGCGGATCGGCTTTCCAGTCGTGCGGCTTGTGGCAGGAGGTGCAGGCGGCCTGCGCGTTGGCGGGCTCGACGTGGACGCCGCCGAGGTCCTCGTGGCAGTCCTTGCAGTCGGCCACGGGCTTCCGCGACTGGGGGGTGGTGTGGCACTCGTCGCAGCCCATCGACCCCATCGGCGCCTTCCTGTCGACCTCGTGGCACTCGGCGCAGGTGGGCGCGGGCCGCGACCCGGCCTGGTGGCACTTCGTGCACGGCAGGGACTCGTGCCTGCCGAGCAGCGGGAACGGGTGCCAGTCGGCGCTGCCTTCCGCCGCCTCGCCGAGCGGCGCGAGCGGCCCGCGCGTCGGCAGCGTGTGGCAGACCTTGCAGTCCCGCGTCAGCACCTTGCCGTCCTGGGTCGCGTGGCGCCCGTCGTGGCAGCGGAAGCAGCCCGGCCAGTTGCGGTGGCCGATGTTCGACGGGTACGTGGACCAGTCCACGTTCATGCGCGGGAACACCGTCCGGTCGTAGATCGCCTTGACCCCGTCGATCGCGGCCGCGACCCGCGGCCGGGCGGCCGGGTCCGCGAGCGACGTCGCGAGCGCCTCCTCGAGCGCCCTCGCGATCTCGCGGTGCGCGGTGTCGCGGTCGGGGTAGCGCTTGATCAGCACCTCGACCGCCGCCTTCTTCACCCACGGCAGCGACTGCGGGATCTGGCCCGCGGCCATGGCCTTGTCCACGGACGTCTCCGGCGGCGGGAACTGGTGGCTCGGGCGGTTGTGGCAGCCGATGCAGTCGATGACGTGCTTCGGCGCCCCGTCGATCTCGGCCTTCGAGAGCGGCGCGTCCAGGCTCGCGTACTCGGTCTCGGTCCCGTCGGCGTGCGTGACCTTGAACCAGGGGATGTCCTGGAGCTGCGAGTCGTTCGCCACGAACGTGACCCGGTTCGACAGGATCATGTGCCAGTGGATCCCGGCCTCGCGCCCGCCCTCGCGGCCGCCGCCGGTCTTGACCAGCAGGTTGATCTGCTCCGCCGTGTTCTTCTCGTCGTAGCGGAAGTGCGGGTTCTGCATGAGCTGGGCGCCGAAGAACTTCTCGGGCCAGTGGCACTCCTCGCACGTCTCGCGGGCCGGGCGCAGGTCCTTGATCGGGACCGGGATCGGCCGCTCGTACGAGTCCGCGAAGACGGCCAGCACCTGGCGCGCGCCCGACAGCTTCGACTTCACGTACCAGGACGCGCCGGAGCCGACGTGGCAGTCCACGCACGGGACGCGCGCGTGCGGCGACGTCAGGTACGCGGTGTGCTCGGGCTCCATGACCTCGTGGCAGAGCTTTCCGCAGAAGGTCACGGACTCGGTGAACTCGAACGCGTTGTACGACACGAGCGCGAGCAGGATCAGCCCGACGGTCCCGCCGACGAGCGCCCTGACGAACCACTTCCGCTGGCGCGGCTCGTTCAGGTCCAGTGTCGGGAAGTGCGGCAGATCGGTCCCCTCGCGGCGCCGCCGCAGGCTCTCGCGGCGCATCCCGTACAGGAACACCAGCAGGCCGAGCACGAGGAAGACCGGGAACACCAGGTACGTGAAGATCCCGATGTACGGGCTCGGGTCGGTGAGCCCCAGCTCGAGCCCGAGCAGCAGCGCGATGACCGCGGCCGAGGACGCCATGATCATGCCGCCCACCCAGCTCACCGGGTTCCAGTGCAGACTCGTCCGCTTCCGCTCGCTCACGGGTTGCCTCCCTGCCCGGGACCGGGCGCCGGAGTCGGGGTCGGGGTCGGTGCCGGGGTCGCCCCCGACGCCGGCTTCGCCAGTGCGTTCAAGGCCGCGTCCAGCACCTTCTTCGCGAACGCCGGGTTGTGCGCTCCCTTCGATCGGTCCTCCTGGACGACGGAGACGGCGCCCTTGGCCTTGATCAATGCCTTCATCGGCTTCGCCCTGTCCGCGTCGGCCGCCGCGATGGCGGCGGCCGACGCGGACAGGAGGGTCATGGTATCAGCCTGCCACTGCGCCTGCATGGCGCCGTACTTCTCGTCGTGGCACTCGACGCACGCCGCCTTGATCCGCTCGGGGTCGTGCCCCTGGTCGATGCCCTTGTGGCAGTCGGCGCACCCGACCTGGCCCGCCATGACGTCGGGGCTCGCGGGCAGGTCCGGGACGCCATCGCCGCGGATGAAGGCCGCCTGCTTCCGGTGGCACGCGGTCCCGCACTCGGCGCTCTGCTGCACGTGGTGGCAGTGGATGCACTGCTGGCGCTGGAGCCGGACGGCGCCGTGCTTCTTCGAGTTGTCGTGGCAGTACATGCAGGGGAGTTCGTGCTTGAAGATGTGGTCGCGGTGGGACAGATCGAGCCCGTCGTGCTCGACGTGGCCGACCTTGTCCATGTTCGAGTGGCAGGACCCGGTGCACTTCGCGGTGACGGCCTCCTTCGGGAACGGCAGCACGTCCGCGGGCGGGGCATCCGGCCTCGCGGCGACCGCCACGGCGTCGAGGTCGGCCTGCACCTGCGCGAGCACGCGCTCCGCGTACAGAACGTTGTGCTCGGGGCGGCCCTCGCCGAGGAACCGCAGGTTGAAGTCGGCCTGCTCCAGGCGGCCCTGGGCCGCGGCGCGCGCGACCGGGTCCACGATGCCCGCGGGCAGGTCCTTCACCGCCTCGCGCTTCGCCCGGATCGCGTTCATCGCGTCGCGCAGGAGCGCCTGCCAGTTGTCGAGCATCGCGTCGTAGCCCGCGCCGTGGCAGGACACGCACGCCGCTCGCGTCCCGAACGCCGCGGTCTCGCCCGCGAC
This sequence comes from Deltaproteobacteria bacterium, assembly GCA_016875475.1. Taxonomy (GTDB): domain Bacteria; phylum Myxococcota_A; class UBA9042; order DTJE01; family DTJE01; genus VGRB01. The sequence continues at coordinate 5,237 of VGRB01000073.1, read as the reverse complement.
CGCCCCGCCGGTGCGCTTCTCCTTGTGGCACCCGTCGCAGCCGACCTGGGCCTTGAACATCATGTCCGGGTACGGCTCCACGCCCTTCGCGCCCACGCCCATGTACATGTCGCGGTGCGGGTCGTGCGTGGCCGTGTGGCAGGTCGCGCAGCTCACCTCAAGCGTGCGCACCATCTTCACCTGCCGGTGCTCGATCGCGGTGTGGCACCGGTCGCACGCGATGTCGTGCTCGGTCACGTGGTTGCCGTGGATCCCGTCCCGGTCGTGCTTCTCGACGTCGCGCCGCAGGTGGCACTGGCTGCACCGCGCCGGCGGCACCGAGCCGTCGCCGACCGTCACGTCCAGGTGGCAGTCCGAGCACTTGATGCCGAGGCCCACGAACTTCGCGTGCGTCAGCGAGAAGCCCTTGTGCTCGACGGGCGCGTCCGGCGTGCCGTGGCACTTGCAGCCGGCCACCGCGACGCCCTGAGGCAGGTCCTTGAAATGACAAAGGAAGCACGAGTCCTTGGTCACCGTCATGTGCTCGCCCTGGACGATGCGCGAGTGGCAGGCCACGCACGGCATGTCCACGCCGCGCGAGGCGCCCTCCAGGTGGCCCTTGTGGTCGAAATCGACGGTCTTCTCGAACTTGACCGGCCCCGACAGCGTTCGGCCCTCGTGGCACCCGCCCTGGAGGCAGCTGCCGTCGTGGACCTCGGCGCGCGGCACGTGGTCGTACAGCCCGGTCCAGTACTTCAACGTGTTCCAGATGTTCCGGTTCTGCCGCCCGATCGTGCCGAAGAAGCCCTCGCCGTCGTGGCACTTCGCGCAGGACACGGAGGCGTGCGCGGAGGCGCGCCACTCCTCGACGAACGGTTCCTCGTAGTGGCAGGTCCCGCAGAACTCCGTGCCGCGCGACAGCCCGTACGAGGCCGCGATCGCGACCCCCCACAGGCCCGCCGCCGCGACCGCCCCGATCAGCAGGCCCCTCCGGTGACGCGGAAGGAAGCCCTTGCTCGTGGTCCGCTCGCTCATGTCAGTCCTCCCCTTCCGGGGCCATCGGCGTGGGCGCGCCCGGGTCGGCCGGCGGGAACGCCTCATCCAGCACGGCGCGCGCCCGGGCGTCGGTCCGCGCGACCTCCTCGACCAGGGCCCGCCGGACCTCGCCCTTGCGGAGCATCGCGACCAGCTCCTTCGGGTGCTCGTGGAGCAACTCGCCGACGTCCGTCCACCCGTGCCAGAACACCTTGTTCATCGGGAACTTGTCCGGGTTGAAGTGGGCGTTGAACATGTGCCAGATGACGATGGCGAGCGTCGCCAGCATGGCCTCGTCCGAGTGCATCTCCTTCGAGATGTCCACCCACTCCTTCGGCATGAAGCTCATCGCCCGGGTCTCGAACCACAGGACGAGCCCGCTGCCGGCCATCACGACCACGCCCCAATAGACCGCCCAGTAGTCGAACTTCTCGAGGTAGGAGAAGCGCGGGAACGCGGGCCGTTCCTTCCTGGCCCCGAGGAAGTACCCGATGTTGTGGATCGCGTCGCGGAGGTCGCCGGGACCCGGCAGCATCTCGCGGAAGTTGAACCGCCCGTGCAGGGTCGCGGTGATGTAGATCAGGTGCGCCGCGGCCACCGCCATCAGGATCGTCGCCGCGACGCGGTGGACGAACCCGGTCACCTCCAGCCCGCCGACGACCGACATCACCGAGACCGCCCAGGCGGTCTCGTGGAACTTCACCGGGACCCCGGTCAGGATCAGCAGGATCACCGAGATCGCCATTGACCCGTGCTGGATCCGCACGAACAGATCGAGCCGCTGCACCCGCGTCCCGAGCGCCGCCGCGACGCCTTCTCCCCCGTCCCGGTGCCCGTGCCCGCTCCCCTTCCCCCGCCGCCGCCGCTCGATCCCCCGGCGCGCCAGGTCAGCCCCGATGTGCAGCACGAGGCCCGCGATGACCGATATGGTCAGCCACTTGAACGCGAGCGCGACCCAGTAGACCTTCCCGGCCGACTCCTCGTGCGCCGAGATGTGGATCCGCCCGCGCGCGAAGTTCTCGGACGCGCCGGGGTGGCATCCGGGCTTCCCGCACGTCGCCGCGAGGTTCGTGACGTTGACCGGCGACCGCGGGTCCTCGTCCGGCAGGACCGCATGGTGGTCGTGGCAGGACTGGCAGTTCGCGACGCGCAGCATCCCGAACTTCAGGGCGACCCCGTGGAAGCTCGACTTGTACGTCGCGACCTGCTTCGCGTCGATGCCGTACCGGTTCATCACCTGCTGGTCCTCGTGGCACCGGCCGCACGCCTCGGGGACGTGCGTCACGAAGACGCGTGATCCGGGGTCGTCGTGCCGCCGGATCTCGTGCTCCGAGTGGCAGTCGGTGCAGACCGGGGCGTCCGGGTTGCCCTTCGCATGCTCGACGCCGTGGATCCCGTCGTCGTATGCCTTCCGGGGCGCCGCGTGGCAGCGGCCGCAATCCTCCGGGATGCTGCGGCGGTGGACCTTCGACGTGGGGTCGTCGCTCGGCCGGACCGCGTGCGTGCCGTGGCAGTCCTGGCAGAGCGGGGCCCTGGTGTCCCCGGTCGCGGCGAGCCGCCCGTGGACGCTTTCCTGGTACTGCTTGTAGCGGCGCGACTGCGGCGCGCCCACCGTGTTCCCGACGTAGTGGCAGCGCCGGCACTGCACGCGGTCGAGGTCCTTCCGGTGCGGGAGCACGTCCGCGTCCGCGTGGCATTCCCAGCAGTTGCGCTTGCCGTGGACCGAGTACGAGAACTCGGTCGCATCGACGAAAAGGCCCTTCGTGCCGTCGGACCGCGCCTTCTCGGCGAAGTCGGGGCGCGCGTGGCAGAACAGGCACCGGCTGCCGCCGCCGCCCTTCGGGATCGCGGCGACGTCCTCCGCCCCCTCCGTCGCGAGCGGCGGGTCCGCGGCCAGCGCGGCCCCCCCCGCCGCCGTCACGACCGCCGCGGCGATCGCCGCGGTTGCGAACACGCTCCCGGCCCGGACCGTCATCGTCTCCTCGCCTCCGGCACGCGGCCGAAACCCCTGCGCGTGCGCAAGACCCGGGCGCGTGCGCAAGCACGCGTCGTGCCATGCTGTCGCCGGTCCGGCACGGCCGCGCACCCTCCCCTTTCCGGACATGATCAATCCGCCAGAACCCCGGCTTGCGCCCTCTCCCCGTCCCCGAACCGGAGCCCGAGCCCGAACCCGCTCCGCCCTCTCTCGGCCGGAAACGACACACCTGTCATTGCCTGAAACGACAGACCCGCCGCGTCCCGTGCTACGGCAGGAAGCACACGTCCAGGGTCGCGCCTTCCGGGACCTGACAGGTCAAGCCCTTGGGGCAGTCCACGGACGAGTTGCAGCGGAGCATGCACCGGCTCTGGCCGTCCGCGATCTGGCAGCGCGTCGGGAACGGGCAGTAGCCCTCCCAGCCGCAGCCGCTCGTGCAGTAGCCGTCCCCGTCCGGCGCCTCCAGGCACTGGCCCGACTTGCACTGGGTACCAGACGTGCACGGCGCCCCCGGGGCCCCGGGCACCACGTGCGCGCACGCGAACCTGCCGGTCTCGCCGATCGGATCGCCGAAGATGCACTCGAGCCCCGCCTGGGCCCCGCACTTCGGGTCGCCCGCCCCGTTGCACGGAGGCAGGCACTGGCCGTCGCCCTTCTCCTCGCCGCCGATGCAGAAGCCGAGGTTCGGGTGCGAGCAGGTCTGCCGGCAGGTCTTCGTGCAGTAGCCGAACGTGTCGTCGGGCGACGGGATGCATATCTCGCCGGACGGGCAGTCCTTGACCGCCTTGCACCCGACCTTCTTGGTCAGCGAGCAGCGTCCGGTGTATGCGAGGTAGCACTCGAACGACGTGCACTCGGAATCGTTCCGGCAGATCTGGCCGAGGCCGACGCCCTTGGTCCCGGACCCGCAGACCGAGACCTTCTCGCCGGTGTCCGCGGACGTCAGCGGCATGCAGGTGCGGAGCGCCCCCTCGACCTGGCAGTCCGGGTCGCCCGTGCACGTCTTCATGCAGGTCGGGACGCCGTTCAGTTTCACGCAGTGGGTGCCGCCGGGGCACGGCCAGTCCTCGCCGCACCGGCGGACCGCGCAGTAGCCGCCGTCAAAGTTGGTCAGGCAGTCGGCGGCCCCGTCGCAGTCCTTCGCCCCGTCGCACGGCTCGCCGGGGCCGTGCTTCACCTTCACCTGCCAGCACGCGCGGACCGGGTCGCCCTCCGCGTCGTCGAGCGCCTTGCAGGCGTAGCCCTCCGCCGCGCGGCACTCCGCGTCGGACGCGCACGTGGTCGCGCACGCGGCCGTGGCCGCGGTCATCGCCATGCAGACCGACCCGACGGGGCACGTGACCTTCCCCCCCGGACCGCACTCCGTGACCGAGCAGTACCCCTTCACCCAGTCCAGGCAGACGGCCTCGAGCCCGTCCGCGGCGCAGTCGTCGTCCTTCTTGCACGGCGCCCCGATCACCCCCCCCGGGAGGTGCACGTCCGCCGGGGGCAGGTCGGGCCCGGACTCGTCTTCGGCCGCGTCGGGATCCGCCGCGTCCGCCGGGACCTCGCCCGGCGCGTCGTCCCCGGCGGCGTCCGCCGCGACGCCTTCGTCCCTGCCCGGGTCCGGGGCCGGCGGGATCTCCCGGATCGGCTCGCACACGCCGCCGTGCCTCTCGTAGCCGGCCGGACAGGTCGAGGTGCCGCCGCATCCGGCCGTACCGGCGAGCGCGAGCACGACGAGCGCAAGACACAACGGCCTCACCAGCCACCCCCGTTCCTTGCGCCGACCGGCGCCGTTCGCGGATAATGATACCAGCTTCGAGAGGGGGTCCGGGATGCGGACGACGCTCGCGGTCGCGCTCGCCTGCGCTGCGGCCTTCGCCGCGTGCGCTGAGGGGTCCGGCGGAACGGGGTCGATCGGCCTGCTCGACGTGCCTGGCGCCGACAGCTTCGTGTCGGACGACGTCGAACCGGACCCGGCCCCCGTACCGGACCCCGTACCGGACGCCGTCCCCGAACCCGAGCCCGAGCCCGAACCCGAACCCGAACCCGAGCCCGAACCCGAACCCGAACCCGAGCCCGACTCGGCCCTCCTCGAAACCCGGGACGAGGAGTCTCCCGAAAGGGATGACCCGACCCACGAGCCCGAGCCCGTACCCGACCAGGAGCCCGAGCCCGTACCCGACTCGGCCCCCCACGAAACCTGGGACGATTCGACCCAACCGCCCGACTCTCCTCCCCCCTCCCCTGCCGCCTTCCGCCTTTC
>VGRB01000072.1 GCA_016875475.1 Deltaproteobacteria bacterium | reverse complement strand
TTTTCCTCGTCGGCCTCGGGCGCGGGGATGAAGTAGTCCTTCTTGGGCTCGTCCGGGATCAGCTCGGGGATCTCGGGCTTCGGGTCCGGCAGCACCTCGACCGGGAAGGTGCCCGCGACCTCGAACTCCTGGAACGTCGGCATGCCCAGGATCTTCGCCTCGCCGATCGCGCCGACCTGCAGTACGTAGTGCCCCGGCGGGAACGGGCTGCCCTCGGGGTTGCCGGTGTCGGACGGTCCCGCCCAGTTGCGGCCGTGCCAGACGAACTCGAACGGGTAGACGCCCTTCTTCAGGGTGACGGGCTTCGGCGCCGGCGGCGCGCACAGGCCCGAGTCGCACTTGCAGTACCGCTGGCCCTGGCCCCCGAGGTCCTCGAACAGGATCAGGCCGTCCGTCCAGGCGGGCTGGTCGCAGTGGCCCGCGTCCTGCGGCATCGTCTTCACGTCCGTGACGTCATGCTCGACGATCACCTGGTAGCCGATCTTCACGCCGGCCGCGGCCTTCGACTGGGTGAACGCGCACTCGGCCGTGTCCGAGAACTCGATGCGCACGCCCGGCAGCGTGGACGTGCCGCCGGCGCCCGCGAGGCAGGAGGGCGGCGGCGCGGTGTCGACCCCCGGGTCCTGGAAGGCCGTGTCCCCGACGTCCGTCTGCGTGGTCGTGTCCTCGACAGGCACGTCCGCTGCGAGGTCCGCACCTGCGTCCTCCCCGGTCTCCGGGTAGGCCGGGACGTCGAGCGGGGCCACGTCCGCAGCATCCGCGGGCGGCGACGACGTGTCCTGCGAGCCGCCGCCCCCCGAGCCGCATCCGATCCCGAAGATCGCCGCGACGACGACCGAAGCGAGCCTCATCCCCTCCTCCCGGGCCTGACCCGGGAGAAGCGTATCACCAGTCGTACGGGGACGCGACCATCGCGACCGCGCGCACCATGCGGTTCTTCGGCTTCGCCGGCGCGGGGTTCGCCGGGGGCGGCTCGGACGCGGGCGGCTCGACGCGTCGCCCCCCGTTCGTCAGCGCCATCGGTGCCGCGATCGGCTATGCTCCGCGGGTCCAGGGCCACGGGAGAAGGCGTCATGGCGATCCCGAACGACGTGCTCGCGCTGATCGGCAACACCCCGATGGTCGAGGTCCGGTCCTTCGACACCGGGCCGTGCCGCCTGTTCCTGAAGCTCGAGTGCCAGAACCCCGGCGGGTCGATCAAGGACCGCGTCGCGCTCGCGATGATCGAGGCAGCGGAGCGTGACGGGCTCGTCGCGCGCCGCGGGACGATCGTCGAGGCCACCGCGGGCAACACGGGGATCGGGCTCGCGCTCGTCGCGGGCCGCAAGGGCTACCGGCTGACCCTGGTCATCCCGGACAAGATGAGCCGCGAGAAGGTCTTCAACCTGCGCGCGATGGGCGCGGAGGTCGTGATGACCCGCTCCGACGTGGGCAAGGGCCACCCGGAGTACTACCAGGACATGGCGGAGCGGATCGCCCGCGAGTGCGGCGGCTTCTACGTGAACCAGTTCGGGAACCCCGCGAACCCGCTCGCGCACGAGCGCGGCACCGCCCCCGAGATATGGGAGCAGATGGACCACGACGTGGACGCGGTCGTGGCGGGCGTGGGGTCGGGCGGCACGCTCGCGGGGCTGTCCCGCTTCTTCGAGCGCGTGTCGCCGGCGACCGGGATGGTGCTCGCCGACCCGGCGGGGTCGGTGCTCGCCGAGTTCGTGGCGGACGGCCGCATCACGCGGCCCGCCGGCTCCTGGCTCGTCGAGGGCATCGGCGAGGACTTCGTGCCGGAGATCGCGGACCTCTCGCGCGTGCGCCAGGCGATCACGGTGACCGACGCGGAGGCGTTCGAGTGCGGCCGTGCGCTGCTCCGCGGCGAGGGCATCCTGGCCGGATCGTCCACCGGCGTCCTGCTCGCGGCGGCGCTGCGCTGGTGCCGCGCCCAGACCGAGCCGAAGCGCTGCGTGACGCTCGTGCCGGACAGCGGGAACAAGTACCTGTCCAAGATGTTCAACGACTTCTGGATGATCGACCAGGGCTTCGTCCGCCGCGAGGCGCACGGCGACCTGACCGACCTGATCTCGCGCAGGCACGTGGAGCACGCGACCGTGTGCGTGGCCCCGGACGACGCGGCGCACGTCGCCTACGCGCGCATGAAGATGTACGACGTGTCCCAGATACCGGTCTGCGACGGCGAGCGCATCGTCGGGATCGTGGACGAGTCCGACCTCCTGCTGGCCGTGTTCGGCCACGAGGACCGCTTCCGGCGGCCCGTGCGCGAGGTCATGACGACGCGCCTCGAGACCCTCCACCCGACCGCGCCCGTGTCCGCGCTGCTGCCGATCTTCGACCGCGGGCTCGTGGCGATCGTGCAGGACGGCGAGCGGTTCCTGGGGCTGATCACGCGGATCGACCTGCTGAACCACTTGCGGCGGCGGATGGGGTGAGCCCCCATTCCCACCGCTCGTCCGTCCCATTGGTTCCGGGCGGCCCGCGCCGGAGGCAACGGCGCGGGCCGAGGACGGGCGGGGGGAAGGGCCGTCGCGGGGAAAGCATGGCCGTTGGCGCGGCCGGGCAGGCAGGTCAGTTCTCCGCGGCGAACACGAGGGGCAGGGTGAGCGTGACCGCGTCCTCGCGCGCCGGGAACCGCATCGCGCGGGCGCGGCGGACGATGCAGTCCGCGGTGGGCGGGTCGCCGAGGGTGTCGTCGGCGATCGACGCGTGCGTCACCGCGCCGCTCGGGGCTACGGCGACGCGGAGCACGACGCGGCCTTTCAGGTCCGGGCTCGCGGTCTTCAGCGCGCGCTCGTAGCACGCGCGGAACGCGGCGGAATGGCGGCGGACGATCCGGTTCGCGACCTCGTCCGGGCGACCCTCGTCTGCCCGTCCGTTCCGGTCGTCCTGCCCGTCACCGTCGCCGGCCTCCTCCACGCGCGGGGCGGCTCGTGCCGCCGCCGCGGCCGCGCGGGCCGCGGTCATGGCCTCCACGCGGGCCTTCTCGGCCTCGGCCAGGGCCTCCGCCACGCGGTCCGCGGCCTGTCGCCGCACCGACTCCGCCTGGCTGGCGGCCGTCGCCGCGTTCCGCAGCTCGGCGAGGTCGGCCTCGTCGAGCTGCCGGAAGACCATCGACGCCCCGACGCCGAGCATCACCATGACCGCGAGCAGCACGGGCGCCTTCGCCTTGCGCCGCGGGCGCGAGGGCTCGGGCGATGCCTGCCGAGGCGTGCCCGGCTGCGCGGAACGGGACGGCCTGCGGCTGCGGCGCGGCACGGGGCCGCGGCGCGTCAGGCATCGCGGGCCTGTGCCCGAACTTGGACATGTCCGGGCGGAACCGATCCATGTCGTGGTCCATGACTCCCTCCGTTCCGGAGTATACTCGCCTCGGCCCCGGACGCGGGGAAGGAGATGCACCGCGTGTTTGCCGCCGCGGCCTTCGCGGCCCTGATGCTCGTCGTAGTGCCCGCCGTCGTGGCGGCGCCGCCTGCCGAGCCCACGGTCGCGGTCCTCTACTTCGACTACGAGGGCAAGTCGGACGAGCTGTCGACGCTCCGGAAGGGGCTTGCGCAGATGCTCGTTTCCGACCTCGCCGGGGGTGCGGGGTACGTGGTCGTGGAGCGCGACCGGCTCCAGGCCCTGCTCGACGAGCTGAAGCTGGGCGGGACGGCGCGGATGGACGCCGAGTCCGCGAACCGGGTGGGCCGGCTGCTCGGCGCGCGGTTCCTGGTGCTGGGGGGGTACTTCGACGTGGCGGGCTCCCTGCGGGTGGACGCGCGGGTCGTCGAGGTCGAGACCGGCAAGGTCGTGAAGTCCGTGGGCGCGACCGGGAAGCCCGACGAGTTCCTCGCGATCGAGCAGAAGATCGCCGGCGAGCTGCGCGGGATCCTGGCCGGGAAGCTCCCTCCCCGCAAGGACGCGCCGCCGCCGAAGCGGCCCGCCCGGCCGAAGCCGCCGTCGCGCCTGCCCGTCGGGACCGCGTCGAAGTACGCGGCGGCCCTGGACGCGAAGGACCGCGGCGACACCGCGGCCGCGAAGGCGGGGCTCGAGGCGGTGCTGAAGGAGCAGCCGGACTTCGCACTGGCCGCCCTGGACCTGGGCTCCCTCGTCAAGTGAGCACGCCGGAACCGGGCAGAGAGAGGTGGATGGAATGCGCTGCACGCCGATCGTGACCCTGGTCCTGCTGTTCTCCTTCGCCGCCTGCGGATCGGGAGGTGGAGGAACGTCCGGGACGCCCGACGACGGCGGCACGGTCGACGACGCCTCGCCCGACCTCGAACCCGACCTCGAACCCGACCTCCAACCCGACCCCGAGCCCGACTCCGGGCCCGCTATCGACGCCATCCCCGACACCGCCCCGGAGGCCACCGAGGAACTCCCCCCCGCGGTCCCGCTGGCCGGGTTCGGCGTCATCACCGGCGATTGCGGCGTGCTCGACGACGACGAGTGGCTGTCCGCCGACCCGTTCCTGTTCCGCAACGAGGTGGACTTCGGCACGACCGCGTTCGAGGCGTCGCTGCTGTCCCCTGCCGGGCAGGAGGTCGAGAAGGACGGCAACCTGGGCGGGTCGTCGATCCACTCCGAGTCGATCGCCGTGGACCTCCTGTACCGGTGCGAGCTGGCGAACCTGCTCAAGACCGAGCGCGAGATCGTCTATGTCGACAAGAACGGCAAGAAGACGGACGCGCTGGTGACGATCGACGGCCGCAAGGTCGGCGTGAGCGTGGTGCGGGCGTTCCACTACCCCCCCACCGACCCCTGCACCGCCGCGGACGCGGACAAGCTGATGATCAAGAAGCTCGGGGACATCCCCTTGTCGGCGGCGAACGCTGCGGACGAGGACGCCTGGGAGCGATCGGTCCTGCACGTGATCGCCTACAACGACCAGTGCGCGGACACGTTCGCCGCGGCCTGGGAGTCCCTGGACTTCTCGGTCCGCGCCTCGACGATCGTGGTGATCACCACGACCGAGGGGAAGGACGACTTCATCTACACGAACAACTGAGGGCCGCGGTCGGCGGAACGTCCGCGGGCACTCAGCGGCACAGCCGCGCGCCCTCCACGTCACCGAGGCCGCGTGCCCTGCACCAGGCCGCGTTCGCGGCCTCCGCGTCGCCGGACCGCGCCGCCGCGTGACCGAGGAACCGTACGGCGGCCGCGTCCTGCGGCTTCGCCGCGACGGCCGCCTCCAGCGCGGCGCGGGCCTCGGCGAACCGGCCGGCGGCCAGCAGGGCACGGCCGCGCGCGGTGTGGGCGTCGGGCCACCCGGGGTCCCGCGCCAGGACCGCGTCGAACGCGATCAGCGCCTCGTCGTTGCGGCCCGCAACGGCGAGCGCGAGCCCGAGGTTGAAGCGCGCCGCGAGGTAGTCCGGCGCGGACCGCAGCGCGGCCTCGAGCCGGGGCAGGGCCCGTGCCGCGTCGCCCGCCAGCAGCAGGGCCGCCCCCGCGGTCTTGTCCGCGGCCGCGAGCCCCGGGCAGAGCGCGATCGCGCGGTCGGCCGCGTCCACGACCTCGGCCGCGGGCCGCTTCTCCGCCCGGCGCGCTACGGCGACCAGCGTCCAGTACTCGGCCGACCCCGACGCGGGGCCGTCCCGGACGGCGTCGAGCGCCGCGCTTCCCTTCGCCCCGGAGAGGGCCGCGACCAGCGCAGCGTCGCGCGTCCTGCACGCCTCCGGCGCGAGCGGGTCCCCGGCCGCGGTCCAGGCCGCCTCGAGGGCGGTCCGGTCGGCGGCGGCGGGAGGGGCAGCGGCGTCTCGCGCCTGCGCGGCCGGCGGGACCTGCGCGGCGGGCGGCGCGGGCTGCGGCTCGGCCGCCGGGCGGAGCAGGAGCCACGCCCCGACCCCGAGGGCGATCCCGAACGCCGCGATCCCGAGCCCGATCGGCAGCACGCTCGACACGCCGCCGCCGGCCGCGGACTGCGCCGCGGAGGCGGGTCCGGGCGGCACGTCCGGGGGCGCCACGGGGTCGAGGACCGCCTTCAGGGCCGCCGCGAACGCGTCCACGTCGGGCGGCCGGTCGTCCGGGAGCTTGGCCAGCGCCCGCGCGAGGAAGTCGTCGAGCGCCTGCGGCACGTCGAGGTCCGGCCGCCGCGTGCGGAGGGGCTTCGGGACCTCGGTCACGTGGCTGACCAGGAACCCGAGCGGCGTGTCCGAGGCGAAGGGCCGCTCGCCGAGCACCAGCTCGTACAGGACCACGGCCAGCGAGTACAGGTCGGACCGGGCGTCCATGGCCTGTCCGCGCGCCTGCTCCGGGGACAGGTACTGCGGCGTCCCGAACGCCATGCCGGGGCGCGTCAGCGGCTCGCCGTCTCCCCCCATCTTCGCGAGCCCGAAGTCGAGCACCTTCACGTGCTCGTTCCCCGCCGCGTCCTTCCCGACGAACAGGTTGTCGGGCTTGAGGTCGCGGTGGAGGATCCCCCGGGCGTGCGCCTCCCGCAGCGAATCGCAGACCTGCACGACGAGCGCGGCAGCGCGCCGCCAGGGGAGCGCGCCCTCGTCCCGCAGCAGCGCCGACATCGGGCGGCCGTCGAGCAGCTCCATCGTGAAGTAGGCGCGTCCCTCCGGCGTGACCCCGTAGTCGTACAGCGTGATCGTGTGCGGGTCCCTGAGCGCCGCGACCGCCCGCGCCTCGCGCTGGAACCGCCGCCGCATGTCCTCGTCCGCGACGACCTCCGGCGACAGGACCTTCAGCGCGACCACGCGGTCGAGCGCGATGTGGCGGGCCCGGAAGACCGCGCCCATGCCGCCCTGGCCGAGCATCGACTCGACGCGGTACTTCCCGTCGAGCACGGTGCCGACGATCGAGGCGGCAAGGGGGGTTTCTTCGCTCACGTGTCGAACCTCACCGGCAGCTCTCCCTGATCTTCTGCTCCAGCCCCGGCCGGATCGCCTGGCCGGCCGGGGAGTTGCCGATCCGCGGCAGCATCCGCTTCGCGAAGTCGCATCCCCCCCCGGCCGCCAGCGCCACCGAGGCGGCGGAGAACCAGAAGGTGTCGGCCATGGGCTGGAAGCGGGGGTCGGACCCGCAGCGCTGCGACACCTCCTCGGCCATCTCGTCGAACGCGGACGGCCCGGCCTTCTGCGCGCGCGGGATGGCCACCGTGGCCCACGGCCCGATCAGCGCGGCCCCGTCGCAGCGATCCAGGGCGGCCGAGAGCGCGGGGTCGGTCGCCGGCACGCCGAGTGCGTCCTGGATGTTCCGCTCGAATTCCGCGTACTTGTCGCACGTGGGCCAGCGGTCCAGGACGGTCTGCCAGCGCTTGACCGCCTCGGTCCGGCGCCCGAGCCGCATCAGCCCGAGCGCGTACGTGTCCAGGACCTCGATCGTGTCGCGTTGCCGCATGTCCTCCGACGGCACGCGGGCGCCCTCGATCCCCGCGAGGGCCTCGTCGAGCAGGGCGATCGCCGCCGCGACCGCGCCGGGGTCGACCTGCGCCAGCGAGGGATTGGTTCCGAACTTGAGACCGAGCCACATGTCCGGCTTGCCGAGCAGCGCGAACTGCGCGGCCGCGCGCGCCACCCGCCACGACGTGGCGAACGTCCACCGGCCGGGCTCGCGGATGCCGATCGCCTTGCCGCGCTCCGCGTCCTCGGCCGCGACCTTCGCCTCGTGCGACCCGGGCCTGACCCTGGGCCGCGCCTCGTACGCGCGCAGCTCGCGGGACAGCCGCGCCGCCTCCTCGAAGAACTCGCGCATCCGGCGGCCCGCCTCGGCGCGCCGATCGGGCGGCACGTCGAACACCTTGAACGTGTCGAGGTCCGGCCCGGCCAGCCCGAGGATCCGGCCGAGCGTCAGGAACAGGTACTGGCAGTGCAGCGTCCGGTACGCGAGGAAGCGGCGCGCCTCGTCGTCCCTGCCCGCGAGCGCCTCGGGGTGTGCGAGCGCCTCGGGGTGCGCGAGCGCCTCGGGGTGCGCGAGCGCCTCGTTGATCGACGCGACCAGGGCGGCCTCGCCCGACCCGATGACCGCGTCGCGCCGCGCGCGTGCGTCGTGGAGGCGTCGCAGCAGTGCGGCGTACCGGTCCTGGGCCAGCCGGAACGACGGTGCCTTCGTGACCGCGGTCGCGAGGTGCTTCGACGCGCCGTCCAGGTCCCCCCGGTCGGCCGCATCCAGGCCCTTCGAGTAGATCAGGACCGCGTCCAGGTCCACGGCCTGCCCGCCCCCGTCGCGGGGTGCGAACCTCACGTCCATCGCGCGGGCGAACCGCGACGCAAGCTCCGATTCCAGCTCGAAGAACCGGTCCTTCGTCCCCACGACCTTGTCCGCCATCGCGACCTTCGCCGTGGCGACCTCGATCAGGCGCACGTCGATCCGCACCGACGGGTCCACGGCCGTGACCGCGCCCGTCACCGCCCAGCGAGCGCCGAGTCCCTGGCCGATCCGCTGCGCGGTGGCCGGGTCGAAGTACCGGGTCCGCTGGAGCTTCATCTCCGACAGGAGCGCCTGGAGCTTCTCGCGCTCGACGACCTGCACCCCGGGCACGCCCGACAGGTCGGTCACCATCATGTCCGCGAGCCCCTTCCGGAGCACGTCCCACGACGGGTCGTTCGAGTTGTTGTCGAAGTACAGGACCGCGACCACGCCGGGCGCGTCGGCGGCCCAGGCCGGCGGTGCGGCGATCCCGGCCGCAACGAGGGCCGCGACCAGCAGGGGGAGCACGCGATGCATGGGCTTCCTCCGTGAGCATTCCGCCCTGTCGCCCGGCCCGTCCGGCGGGCGGTCCCGAACGACACCGGTCGAGACGCGTCCCCCACCATCCCGGCCCGGCAGGCCCCAGGGGCATCGATCGGAGGGGGGCGCGGCTCGCCCCCCTGCCCGCCGCCCCGCGTTGCGGGGCGCGGGCCACCCCCCTTGCGCGGCCGCCTTGCGGCCGCCGAGCGCGCCGCGCTGAGGCGCGGCGCGCTCTCCGTGAGGTGCGCCGCACGTCCGGGGGGCGTCAACGCCCGTCCGAGACGTATCCGGCAGCGAGGTCGATCACGCAGACCTGCCGGAACACCTCGTGCGGCGCGCAGGCGATGCCGACCACGCGGAAGTCGTCGCGCATCAGGGACTTGCGATGCCCGCGGCCCGGGACCCCGTCGTCGACCAGGAGCTGGATCACCACCCCGCGGGGGTCCTCGCTCCCGAGCGCGATCGCCTCGCCGGCCGCGTCCCGCCATTTCCCGTGGCGCTCGAGCCGCTGCGCGGGACCGCTGCCGTCGCGGCCGACGTGACCGACCTCGCCGCTCTCGCCGATGTCCTCGGCGTGCTTCCTGGCGGCCCGGGTCATCCCGACCGACGAGGCGACCTTCGGCAGCGGCTTCGCGGCCTTCAAGGCCGAGATCGCCTCGAAAAGCGCCGCGACGCCCTCCTCGGTCCGGACCGCCGGCCGGCCAGGCCGGATCAGGAGCTTGTCCCGGAAGCGGTCGCGCAAGGCCTCGAGGTGGACGGCATACCGCGGCGGGTCCGCCCGCATCAGGTTCAGCTCCTCGAGGATGTCCTGCTCCCCCTCGCCGAGGTAGGTCTCCGGCGCGGGCTCCTCCATCGGGAGGCGGATCGTCTGGGCCGCGGCGCGGCCCGGCAGGACGCCTGCCGCGATCGCCGCGCACGCGATGGCCGTGACGACGCGCCGCCGCATCACGGCGCCCCGTTCTCGATCCAGGTCTTCAGCCCGTTCAGGAAGGCGTCGGACGGAGTCGCGCCGACCTTCAGCGTCATGTCGCCGACCGCGTCGCCGTCGCACCCGCTCCCGGTCGAGAACGACCCCCGCACGTCCGGGTCGACGACCGCGGCGATCAGGCTGCCCGCGTAGGTCCCGGCGACGAACGGCACGCCGTTGCACGCCTCGGCGTTCGACCCCTGCAGCCCGGTCGCCTCGCCGCTCCGGATCGTGCTCCAGGCGGTATCGACCGTCGTGAAGTCGAGCGTGGACTCGATCGGCTGCCCGACCGGCCGCATCGGCCCGTCCGGCGAGTGGCAGCTCCTGCACCTGTTGAAGTACTGGCTGTACAGCGGGCTGAACTCCGGGTGGTTCGACCCCCCCGGATCGCCCCCGGGCCCGGAGTCGTCCCCCCCGCCGGCCAGGCCGCAGCCGGCGACCCCGGCCGCGAGCAGCACTCCCGCCACGAACGCGATCGCTCTCGTCATCGTGCCTTCTCCGCTCTCAGCATCACGAGCCACGTTCCCAGCAGGACCCGGTCGGGCTCGAGGGCCGGGTCGCGCGTCTCCGTCAGCCGATCGTACGTCCGTCGCACTTCGGATTCCAGGTCGCGGCGGAGATCGGACCGCGGGACACCACCCAGGAGGTGGATCTCCGCATACGCCCGGGCGAGGGCCACCCTCACCGGCGTGACCGGGGTCCCGGTCCGCTCCTCGAACTCCGCGGCCCGCGCGAGGCCCGCCTCGACCTCCCGCGCCGCGCCCGCCCTGTCGCCGAGCCGGTACGCGTACTCCGCGAGGTCGCGGTGGACGCCCGCGAGGTCGAGCAGGTCCTCGTCCAGGTCGTCGCGCCTCAGCCGGGCCGACACCAGGTCGCGCCGCTCCCGTAGCGCCTCCGCCGCCTCCGCGATCCTGCCCGCTCCGCGCAGCGCCTGCGCCCGCATGCCCGCGACAAGCGCGACGTAGTCGTCCCGGCCGAAGATGCGGGCGCGCGCCGGGACATCCGGGAACTGCGAGGGCGCCGGCGGCAGCTCGCGCACCGACAGGAGGAGGCGGCGCGCCTCGTCGAGGTCGGCCGAGGCGCGATCGTGCGCGCCCGCGGCCAGGGATGCCGAGCCGCGCCCGAGCAGCAGCTTCACCCTCGCGGTCGCATCGGAGGCGGGCATGACCTTCTCCAGCCGGTCGTAGAGCGCGGCCGCCGCGACCGCGTCCCCCGCGGCGAGCGCGCAGATCGCGGCACGGTCCAGCGCCACGGGCAGGAACCGCGACAGCGCCGGGGTCGCGTCCGCCAGCGCCACCGCCTTCGTCGCCGCCACCGCCGCCGCGGCGTCCCGCCCACCCAGGAACAGGCTCCGGGCCAGCGCGAGGCGCACGGACAGCTCGGCCGCGGGGTCGCGGAACGGCGCAGCGAGTCGAGCGGACAGGTGCCGCGCCGCGGCCGTGTGGCTGCCCATGTCGGACAGCAGCAGCCCGAGCGCCTGGCGCACCGTCGCCTCGGCCCGGGGGTTCGTCGCGGCAAGGTCGAGCGCGACCGCGTACCGCGACTGCGCCTCGATCGCGTCGTCCGCCTTCCCCCCCCACAGCCAGCGCTGGTGCGCCACGTACCCCCACAGATGGTGGATCTCCCAGGCGATCGGGAACGCGTCCGCCGCGACACGCAGGCGCGCGATCACCGCGTCGGCGGCCGTCCGCACCGCCGCGCCGTCGCGGGCGAGCGGCAGGTCCCGCGCCGCCAGCCACGCGTCCACGAACGCCCGGGCATGGGCGTCAGTCGCGTCCGCGTACCGCTCCTGATAGACGCGCCGCAGGTCGCCCTTTCCCTCGGCCGTCCACGCGTCCGCGAACGCGGCGTGGGCCTCGAGGTCGTCCGTCTGGAGCGTCACGGCGCCGAACCCGGCCCGCGCGTCGCCGACCGCCCCGGCCGCGAGGCTCGCGTAGGCCCGCTCCAGCACGATCCCCCGGTACAGCCGCTCCGCGTGCCGCCGCTCCGGGTCCTGGCGCCTGACCCAGGAGACGTAGGAGTTCGCGAACTCGTACGCGAGCGCCTCGTGCCCCGCCGACGCCGCCCGGGTCGCCGTCTCGGCCACCAGCACCTTGCGGCGCCAGGGCTCCTTCGATTCCTTGTAGGTCTCGAACAGCGGCCTGCGCACGTCGTCGTCCGGCTGCACGCCGATCCCGAGCAGGCGCTCCTCGATCGCCAGCCGGAACGCCAGTTCCCCCCCCGCCGGCGCGGCTGCGCGGGCCGATGCGACCGCCCGGGCCGCCTCCGCGCGCGGCCTGCCTCGCGTCAGCTCGGTCGCGTACGCGTCGGCCATGCGGAGCCGGTCCGCCGCGGGCATCGCCGGGTGGGACGCGAGCGCGGCGTACAGGCCGAGCAGGTCGTCCCGCAGCCCGTGCAGCCGCAGCAGGCGCGACCCGCGGTCCGCCGCGATCAGCAGCACCTCCGGGTCGTCGATCCCGGCGACGTCCGCCTGCCGGAAGGCCGCGATCGCCTCCCCCTCGTCGCCGATCACGTCCAGGACCTCGCTCCGGACGAGCGCGACCATCGCGCGCGCCGCGGGCGTCGCGCCGCGCATGCCCGCGAGACGGGCGAGCCGCGCGTTCTCCCCCTCCAGGAACCGCTCCGAGACCTGTCCCCGGACGAGCCTCACCTCGCCCGACCGGTGCCCGATCAACTCGATCACCGCGGCCGCCCACTCCCCCGCGGGCGACGACGCCCCCCCCGCCGAGGACGCCGCGACCACGTAGAAGGTCGCGGACTCGAACTCGCGGAGGTCGAGGTGCAGCCCGACCATCCTCCGAAGGGTGGCCGTGCGCCGCGCCGGGTCCGGGTCGAGCGTGAGGGATCGGCCGAGCAGCAGGAGCTTCTCCCAGTGGTCGCGGCTCGCGGCGGCCTCGTCGGCGATCCGGGCGAGGCCCCACGTCGCGGGCACCGCGCCCTCCAGGGGCAGGCGGTAGACGTCGAGCGCGCCCTCGTGCGAGCACGTGACCACCAGTCGTTCCCGTCCCGGCGAGGGGTAGCGGCAGTTCCATGCCGCGCTCGTGAGCTGCTCGGGAACCGCGGCGCCGACCGGCGGGTCCGCGGACGGGTCGAACGGCGCCCGGAAGATCACGCCGTGGTCGTCGCCGTCCACGGCCCCGTCGAGGTTCGTGTCGTTCAGGTACTGGACGAAGTAGAGCCAGCGCCCGTCAGCCGAGAACGCGGGTGAGCCCGACGCGCCCGGGAGCGCGGGGACCCAAGCCAGCCGCGCGCCGCCCTGCGCGCGCGCGAGCCCGATGCCCCGGCCGGCCCGCATCGCGAACGCCACGCCCACGCGGGCGACCGCCGGATCGTGCGGCAGCGACTCGACCGGGACGTAGGCGAACCACTTCCCATCAGGCGACACCGCGGGCGCGGAGGGGCCCGACGCGACGATCGTCGCGGCCGCTCCGCCGGACAGCGGGACGCGCCGCAGCGCCAGGTCGCCGTGGAGGCCCTCGCGCTGGACCACGCCGATCGCGTCCCCCGCCGGGAACCAGAATGGCTGCGCGTCCGCGGTCGCGCGGCCGGTCAGGCAGCGCGTACCCCCCCCGGCGGCGAGGTCGCGCACGCACGCGTCGCCGGTCGCGTCCTCGCGATAGGACACGAACAGGAGCTTGCGGCCGTCCGGCGATGGGCGCGGCCAGACCGCGTCCGCGTCGAGGTCGATCGCGAGGCGCGGTCCCCCGCGGTCGAGGTCGAGCGACATGACCTCGGTGGTGGCGTTGCGGTCCGTGACGTAGAACACGGTGCGGCCGTCCGGCGAGGGGCGCGGCCAGACCGCGTCCGCGTCGAGGTCGATCGCGAGGCGCGGTCCCCCGCGGTCGAGGTCGAGCGACATGACCTCGGTGGTGGCGTTGCGGTCCGTGACGTAGAACACGGTGCGGCCGTCCGGGGACGGGACGCCCATGTACTGGTTGGCGCCGCCTGCCGTCAGGCGGATGGGCTTGTTGATGGCGGTGTCGCCGGTGGTCGCCGCGGCCGCGGCCGGCGCAGCGACGACGAGCGCGAGCACGAGCGCGCGCACTCGCAGGTCCGCCCCCCCCCGGCTGCCGTTCGTGCGGGTAGAAAGGCCCCGCCCACCTGGTACCCGCCCGCGCGGAGCCGCGACGTCGCGAGGGGCGGGGCCTTTCGGCTCGGCAGCCGGGGGGGCTCCCTTCCCCTCCCCAATCAATCGCACTTCTTGACCTCCCACACCCCGTTCTCGCCCTGCACCTGCCCGCCGCAGACGACCTCGGCGAGGTGCACGCGGCGCCACTCGCGGCGGACCTCCTCCTCGACCAGGCCGGGCTTCACCCGGGCCATCCAGGACCACAACTGGCGGCGGTCGCGGTTCGCCCGCGCGACGACGGGACCGGCCGCGCCGGGGTCCTCGTCGCCGGTGCACGTGGCCGGGGTCTCGACGAGCAGTCCCTCCAGCCCCTCGCCGACGCAGCGGCGGACGAGGAGCGAGTCGATCTGCTCGGCGTCGGACCGGGTGGATCCGTAGATGCGCGCGAACTCGTCCACCGGGCTCGCGGACGTGTCCAGTCCCGCGGCCTCGATCTCGGCGCGGGTCAGCGGCGCGGCCCCCGGCTTCAGCCCCGCCTGCCTCAGGTCCATCTCCAGCGCGCGGTGCTCCCCGCCCGCCTGCAGCTCCAGCGCGGTCCTGCGGTCCACGACCGTCACGTTCGGCGCCCGGACGCACGACGCGATCGCGACCGGGACCAGGACGAGAAGCACGGCGACGCGACTCACGGGGAACCCTCCTTCACCGAGAGCGGCTCCAGGTACTTCCGCAGGATCGGGGCCACGGGGATGCCGCGGATCTCGTCGATCCGGACCGCGGACGCGAGGCCCCCCAGGACCACGCCGGCGGTGATGAAGCCGTCGTCCATCCGGACCCTTACGGACTCCGGCCACCCGAAGGCGAGCGCCTTTCGCACGCGGTTGACCGCGACCTCCTTCCGGGTCGGGTCGGCGACGTCGAGCAGGTCGAGCAGGTGGCCGCGGCCGATGCGCACGATCGTCACGCGCCCGGACGCCTCCAGCGTCTTCAGCGACAGCCGGACGGCCGCGTTCGCCTCGAGCGTCTCGTCGGTCCGCGATGGCTTCACGCCGGTCACGTCCCCGCGGAAGGAGACCGACCGGTCGCGCGTCTCGACCACGACCTGGCCGGTCACTGTGCCCCCGTTCCACGCCGCCTCGACCTGGTCCAGCGCGACCACGTCGTGGACCACCCGCAGGTTCCCGGCGATCGGGCCGACCTCGAGCGGCCCCGCGCGCAGCCGGTCCGCCACGACGAAGCTGCCTTCCGACAGGAACGGGTGCACGTCCTGGAAGCGCACCAGTGACCACGCCGCCGCCCCCGGCCGGGGCGCGAGCGCGAAGCCGTCGGGGCGGAGGGCGACCTCCTCCACGATCGGGGTGGTGCCCGTCAGCCCCTTGACCGAGATCCGCCAGGCGGGCAGGTCGGCGTCCACGCCGCGCGCCTGGATCGACGCGGTCACGCGGTAGAGGGAAGGATCCCCCGACTCGACGCGGAACGGCACGCGGACCGTGCCGCGGCCGGCGAACACCTTGGGGTCGGCGCGGAGCGCGTCGATCCGCTGCTCGATCACGCCCTCCAGCGCCAGTGCCTGCCTCCCTGGCACGCGCGTCAGCGCCGGGATGCCGGCGTCTTTCGCCGCGGCGACCGTGATGGGGACTGCGCCCCCCCCGGGCTCGTCCACGGCGACCGACAATTCGAGCCGCGTCCCGCCCTTGCGGTTCTCGATCACGAGGCCGTCGAGCCGCGCGGACGAGAGGCCTTCGACACGCGCCCTGGCCGTGAGCGCGAGGTCCCCGATCGGGTACGCGGGCAGCTCGGCCTGCTCCACATCGCCGATCGCGGACGCGATCTCGACCGCCACGCGGCCGCGTTCCGGGGGGCCGTCGAGCCTGATCGTCACGTCGTGCGACGCGTCCGCGAGCCGGAAGCGGCGGGGGCCGACCGCGACGCGCGCCTCCGGGTGCTTCGCCACGATCCGCGCCGACGCGCGTCCCCCGTCCTGCGTCGCGTGCAGGTCGAGCGAGAGCCTCGGCGCTTCGACCTCGGTCCCGGACGCCTTGTAGCGCAGGCCGTCCACCGAGAGCGTCGCGTGCTGCGTGCCGCGTGCGACCGCGAGCGGGCTCGCCGCGATCACCGGCGCGACCCCGTCCCGGAGCGACACGACGCCCGCGAGGTCGCCCCGCGCGGTCAGGTGCGCGCGGAGCGTGTCCCAGCCGATCCGGTTCCGCCACTTGCGGGGCAGGATCGTCGCGGCGAGGTCGCGCAGGTCGCCCGTGCGCGCGTCGACCTCGAACGACAGCGCGCGTCCCGCAGCCTTGTGCCGGACGTCCGCGGCCAGGTCGAGCAGCGGCCCCCGCGGCCCGGCGGCCTTCGCGGTCACCGCGGCCCCGACCGCTCCCGGCGCCGACGACGCGCGCGCGTCCAGGTCCGCGCGGTCGGCGAGCGGCTTGCCGTCGAGCGACGGCCTGTCGGCGCGCACGGCCAGATCGATGCGCCCCGTGCGGCCGCGGGCCGACCCCTTCGCGACCGCCTCGACCCGGGGCAGACCCAGCCTGCGCCCGGAGAGCGTCATGCCGAGGCCGGTCGCGATCGCGCGGGCGGATCCTTCGACCGTCGGAGGGGACGAGCCGAGGCCGGACACGCGCCCGTCCGCGGACAGCTTCAGGCCGACGCCGGCCAGCGGGAACGGCACGGCCCGGCGCAGCGCGGGGGGGATCAATGCAGCGACGCCGGCGAGCCGGGGCGCGTCCACGGAGCCCCGGAACCCCACGGAATCCGGCGCGTCCTTGCGCACGTCGGCCGAGATCGACGCCCCGGCCGCGCTCGCGGACAGGCGCGCGCGGCCGGTCGTCCGGAGCGGCGCCTCCGGGTCCACGGCCGCGTCCTCGAACGACAGGTCCAGCCGGCCCGCGCCGACCTCGCGGTCCAGCCCGTCGCCGGCCACGCGCAGGCGGTCGAACGCCACCGCGACCGTGCCCTCGGCAGGAGGGGAGGGCAGCCGGACGCCCGGGATCGAGACGGTCGCGTCGAGACCGCCGGCCTCGACGCGGGTCCCGGCGACCTCGACGGCCACGCGGGCCGCCTTGACCGCGGCCCGCACCGCGCCGGTCACGGCCAGCCCGGCGGCCCCGCCGACCGCGGCGTCCTCGACCGACGCATCGATCGTCGCGTCGGCAAGCTCGATGGGGGGGAGGAACGCGGCCAGCGGCGCGCGCGGGACGCGATCCGCCTTGACCGCAGCCGCCGCCTTCCGGACCACGACCCGCGGGCCGTCGCCGGGACGGTCGGGCACCTCCACGCTCGCGGAGAGGACCGCGACGTCGCCGAGCACCGCGAGCCGCGAGAGGTCCGCGCGCACGACGCCGTCCGCCGGCGAGAGCGTCACGTCGGCCGCGAGGTCGAGGACGTCGCCCGACGCCGGGAGGTCGGGCAGGAGGTCCTGGCGGTCCGCGGAGACTCTCGCCTCGATCCTGGCATGCCCCGCGTCCGGCACGTGCGCGGCTGCGCGGAGCCGCAGGTCCGCGGTCCGCGCGACCCCGTCCTCCTCGATCCCGATCCGCGCGGGCGCGCCGGTGACCTCCGCCTTCGCGGCGATGCCGCCG
>VGRB01000071.1 GCA_016875475.1 Deltaproteobacteria bacterium | reverse complement strand
AAAAGCCGTTTCCCCGTGGCCGCGTTCGCCGCAGCCGTCTCCGCAGCCGTCCCCGCAGCCGTCGCGGCCGTGTCCGTCCTCGCCTGCCGTGTCGCCCCCCCTCCGCCGCCGTTCGACCTCGGCCGGGAAATAGAGCGGTTGCGGGGGCTTTCGCTCGACGCGGAGTGGTTCGACGCGCTCGCGTCGGTGCGCGAGCACGCGGCCGGGTCCACGGAGGCCGGGGTTGCCGCGTTCCGCTACTCGCTGGCCGGGTGCGCGGCCGTCGCGGCCTCCAACGACGGCGCCGGCCGCCCATCCGGCGCCGGCCGCCTGCTCGGCGCCGCGCCGGCCGGTCCGGCGGACCTCGCCCGCTTCCTGGACGCCCTCCCCGCCCTCGCGCCCGCCCGCGAGGACCTCGCCGAGGCGGCCCGATCGCTCGCGGCCGCGCACGGTCCCGGGGGCGACGTGACGCCCGCGGTGCTCGCGGCCCGCGGGAGCGACGCGACCGCCGCCGCGTCCCGGGTGCTGCTCGCCGCGCGTCTCCTCGACGCGGTCGCCGCCGGCGCGGCCGCGGCCGAGGCCCGGCGGACCGACGAGGTCTTCCGGGTGATGCCGAATCTCCCGATCTCCGGGGAGCAGTCCTTCCCCGGGCCGACCGTGTTCCCGAACGCGCTCCTGCACCTGTCCGAGCTGCTCCGCGGCGGCGTCGTCGCCGAACCGGGCCTCGCCGCGCACCTCGCCCGCCTCGCCTCGCGCGCCGAGTCCGTGCTCGGCAAGGCGCCGTTCCCCCTTCCGGTCCATCTCGCGCCGCTGCCGCGGACCGGCCCGGAGGGGGCGGGCATGGACTGCCGGACCTGTCCGGTCACGGTGCTGACCGTGAGACCCGAGGGCTACGGCGTCGGGGCGCGCCCCGTGATCGCCTGGAGCGGGGGCCGCGTCTGGAACCTGACCGGCGACGTCTTGTGGCCCGGGCCGGTCGTCCGCGCGGGCGGGGCGGAGCCCGGGGACGCGGCACGCGCGATCGGCGCCGCCATGGCCGCGGCTGCCGGGACGATCCGGCCGATCGAGTCCCGCCTTTGGCCGGGCCGGGCGCCGGGGACCGCGCTGCTCGCGACCTTCGACACCGGCGCGACCGCGGGCGTGGCGCGCGAGGCCCTGCACGCGGCGCGCGCGGCGGGCGCGACCTCGATCGCGCTCCTCCCCCCCGGGCGCGTCGGCGGCGCCCTGCCGGTCGAGGTGGGAGAGGCCCCGGACGGCCTCGCGCCCCCCCCGGACGCGCCCCGGCTGACCGTCACGTGCGCGCACGACACCGTCCGGGTCGCGGTCGAGCGGTCGCCCGCCCCCCCTGCCCTGCCACCGGCCGCCCCCATCGACGTGAAGTGGCAGTCCGCGAGCGGCTTCAAGGGGAAGCTCGCGGCGACCGTCGGGCAGGCGCGTGCGGCCGCGGGCGCCGGCGCGCTGGTCGAGGTGCGCGTCGGAGACCCCGCGGCCAGCGCCTGGATCCTGCTCGACGTGGCGGCCGAGATCCTCGCCTCGGACGGCCTGCCGCTCGCCGGCCTCGCGGACCGCTTCCCGGGGATGGAGTGCGGCAGCGTCTGCCCCGCGGCCCTGCCGTGGTTCGCTTCCGCACCGGCCGGCCCCGGGCGTTGAATCTGCCCCCCCACTTGCGCGACGACGGGCCGCGACGCCGGTCGCGGCTGTGGTGACCATGCCTGGCGGCAGCCCTCTGCCGCCCCTCGGCGCGCGGTGGTCGGGGGCCCGGTCCTACGGCCTCGCACAGCGCGCCGCGAACGCCAGCAGGTGACGGAACATCGGCACGTCGGGGCGCAGTTCGACGAGCCGGGCGAAGTCATCGCGGGCCGCGGCGCAGGGCTCGGGCGCCGCGGGGGGCGGCGCGTCGAGCGAGGCCACGCCCGCGACGCGTAGCGCGATCACGCCACGAGCGAGGCGGCCCATCACCTCGCCCGCGGGTGAGGCGAGCACGCGGCCGACCTCCTCGCGCGCGCGATGGAGGTCCGCGTCCGGCATGGCGAGCAGGTAGCGCGGGTCCGTCGTCGCGCGGAGCACCCGGTACGGGTCGGCGGCCCGGCCCGCGGGCACGAAGAGCGCGAACCGGCTGTCGATCCACGCGAGCGAGAAGCCGGGGTCCGCGGACAAGCCCGCGATCAGGCGCGGGAACGAGGGGTCGAGGAGGTCCGCGATGATGAGGTCGAAGCTCCAGCGGGCGTGGAGCGCGCGGAAGGCACGGTAGTCGGCCAGCGCGCCGAGGTAGGCGTCGAGCCCGTCGCGGCCGTGGACGTAGGCACGGCCGTCGATGAACGTCCGGATGCGCGGGTGTGCGACGTGCTCGACATAGCCCCCCACGTCGAACGAGTGGAAGGCGCGGCCGGTCCAGCCGTTCGCCAGGGCGGAGTCGATCGCGGCGGCGGGCTTGTCCGCGAGGTCGAAGCCGAGGCCCGGCGCGAGGTGCGGCGGGGCGAGCGGCGCGAGCGCCGCGACGGCGACGGCCCCGGCGGCCAGGAGGGCGCCGAGCCGGGGACGCGGCGCGGACCCGGTCGCGTTCGCCGTCCGGGTGACGTTCGCCGCGAGGGCGGGGACCGCGCCGACCAGGAGCCCGGCCGCGAACTTCACGGACACGGCCGCCGGCACGACGAACAGCAGCGCGGTCGCGAGGTCCGCGTGCCGGCCTCGATTCGCGCGAGGCAGGAAGGACAGCAGCGCCCCGGCCGCGACCGCCAGGAACGAGGCGTCGAACGCGGGGGACTCCCCCCAGCGCACCCCGCCCCACTCCGGAACGAGCACCCGGTACGCTGGGTCGGCGTGGTGGACGACCACCGACCAGAGTTCGGCGCCCCACGGGTTCGCGAGCGTGGCGAGCGCGAGCAGCGGCAGGGTCGCCGCGATGCGGAGGAAGCCCTCGCGCGGCGTGCGGCCCGGATCCGCATCGTTCGCCCGCCACGCGACCGCGGCGCGGATCGCCCAGATCGGGAAGGCGATCGGGAACGACCCGTGGAGGTTCGCCCAGGCCGCGACCACGATGGAGGGCAGGACGACCCGCCAACGCCGGCCGCGCGTCGCCGCGTCGAGCGCGAGCGCCAGCAGCGCGGCCGCCAGGAAGCCCGCGAGGTGCGGGCGCGCCTCGAGCGACGCGCGAACGGCCGGGACCGCGGCGATCCCGGCGAGCAGGGTCGCGGCGGGGCTCGCGCCGAGCCGGAGCGCGAGCAGGCCCGCGACCGCGAACAGCGCCGCTGCGAGCGCCGCCTTGAACGCGACGACCGGCCCCGCCTCGCCGCCGGTCGCGGCCCAGAGCGCGAGGTCGAACGCCCACTCGTGGTTGACGAACGGCCGGCCCTCGGCCGGGAACGCGAACGGCTCGGTGGCCGACAGCGCGCTCGCGCCCGTCTCCGCGATCTCGCGGCCCGCGGCGAGGTGGAAGTGCACGTCCGGGTCGGACGAGGGGTAGGCGGCCGCGACCGCGCCGGCGAGCGCCAGCGCCGCGACCGCGGCGGCCGCGCGCCCGAGGGACGGAGCGGCGATGGGGTTGGACGGCGGCCGCGTCTCGAGTCCTCCGGGTGGCCAGAAGTCCGTGGATCGGCCCGGTTTCCGGGCTCGTCCGCGGCGATATGATAACATCCGCCGTCCTCGGAACGACGCGGGCGGGCGCGGCGCAGGGGAAGCGGACGTGAGCGGGACGGGACGGCAGCCGGGGGATCGCTTGCGGCGGTGGGCGGCCGTGCCTGTCCTGCTCGTCCTCGCGATCGTCGGCTTCCTCGGGACCCGCGCCGGCCGGCTCGACCTGGAATACGCGCGGCTGAACCCGATCCGGGACGCGGCCGTGCTGGAGCGGGTCGCGACGCAGTCCGGCGACGAGGCGGAGCGGCTGCGCCACATGACGCTCGGGTCCGCGCTCGCCGCGGAGACGCTCTACCTCCCCCCCATCGTGGTCCTTCGGGCGATGTCGCTCGGCTACCCGTCCGCGGTCTCGGACCTGCTGTTCGTCCGGGCGCACGCCTACTTCCTGTCGCACTTCTTCGCGGACCGGTCGTTCAGGTGGCTGGACGATTACGTGGACGCGATAGTCGGGCTCGACCCCGACAACCCGCGGGTCTACCTGTGGGCGGCGCTCGCGGTGAAGCTCGGCCAGGACGTCAACGACGACGTGGTCCGTCACTCGAACCGCTACCTCGAGGACGGGCTCGCCCGGTTCCCGCGCGACTGGCGCATGCACATGGACCTCGGCTTCAACAAGTACTTCGAGTTCAAGGGCGCGAACGACGCCGAGAAGGCCGCGTCGCGCCTGGCCGGGCGCGACCACTTCGCGACCGCGGCCGGGCTGCCCGGGGCGG
Source organism: Deltaproteobacteria bacterium (assembly GCA_016875475.1). GTDB lineage: Bacteria > Myxococcota_A > UBA9042 > DTJE01 > DTJE01 > VGRB01. Next base: position 12,953 of record VGRB01000071.1, on the reverse strand, counting down.
TGATCGACCCGAACTTCGTCCACGAGCTGTTCCGGCGCGAGAACGCGGAGGGGCTCGGCCTCGCGTTCGCACTCCAGAAGTACTACGAGGCGTCCGACGAGCAGCGCGAGCAGCTCAGGCGCCGGATCCGCGAGATATCCACGGAGATAGAGAAGGACATCCGGGAGGAGGAGGAGGTCTGGAAGCGGGACTGGTCCTGGCTCCCGAACCCGGTCTTCTCTCTCATCGGGGCGCGGCCGGCGCCCGTGCTGTCACGCACGGTGCTGGAGACGGTGCGGGGTCGCTTGTAGGGCGGGCCCACCATGGCCCGCCCCGGTCCTGCGGAGGTCGCATGATCGACGGCGCGAGGGTGCTGATCACCGGCGGCGCGGGGTTCATCGGCTCGTCGCTCGCCCTGCGGCTGGTGGACACGTGCGACGTGGTGGTGCTCGACAACCTGCACCGGAACGCGATCCGCGACACCGGGCTGCTCGACCACCCGCGCGTGACGATGGTCAAGGGCGACGTGCTCGACGCGGCCATTGTGGACGAGGCGGCGCGCGGCTGCGACGTGGTCGTGCACATGGCCTCGATCGCGGGCGTGGACACGGTGATGCGGTCGCCCGTGACCACGATGCGCGTGGCGCTGCTCGGCACCATGAACGTGCTCGACGCGGCCGCGAGGCAGGGGGGGATCCGGCGGTTCGTGGACTTCTCGACGTCCGAGGTGTTCGGCCGCTACGCCTACAAGGTGACCGAGGGCGACCACCACGAACTTGGCGCGGTCGGCGAGGCGCGCTGGACCTACGCGGTGTCCAAGCTCGCGACCGAGCACCTGGCCCTGTCCTACCACCGGCAGCACGCCTTCCCCGCGACCTCGATCCGGCCGTTCAACATCTACGGCCCGCGCCAGGTCGGGGAGGGCGCGGTGCACCACTTCATCGTGCGGGCGCTGAAGGGCGAGGACCTGATCGTCCACAACGACGGGAGCCAGATCCGGTCGTGGTGCTACATCGACGACATCGTCGACGGGATCATGCTGGTGCTCCGGAACGAGGCCGCGGTCGGCGAGGCGTTCAACATCGGGAACCCCCGGAGCACGCTCACGATCTTCAACCTCGCGCGCGAGATCGTGAGGCTCGCGGGGTCGCGGTCGGCGATCCGGTCGGTGACCTGGGACGCGACCGACGTGGAGCTGCGCATCCCGGACGTGGGCAAGGCCCGGCGGCTGCTCGGGTACGAGCCGAAGGTCGATCTCGAGGAGGGGCTCGCCCGGACGATCGAGTGGTACCGGGCGCGGCTCGCGGCGGGCGGGTAGGCATGGACGAGGAGCGGATCCCGCTCGCCCGGCCGAGGGTCGGCGACGCGGAGGCGGAGGCGGTCCGGCGGGTGCTCGAGTCGCGGCACCTCGCCCAGGGCCCCGAGGCCGCCGCGCTCGAATCCGAGGTCGCCGCCCTGCTCGGCGGCGGGGTCGAGGTCGTGGCGGTGGCGAGCGGCGGCGCGGCCCTGCTCGCGGCCCTGCACGCGCTCGGCGTGGCGCCCGGGGACGAGGTCGTGGTCCCGGCGTACACGTTCCCGGCCGCGGCCCACGCGGCGGTGTGGCTCGGCGCGAGGCCCGTGCCCGCGGACGTGGACGAATCGACGCTCGCGCCCGGCCCGGCCGAGGTGGCCGCGCGGATTTCCGACCGGACCCGCGCGGTCGTGATCGCTCACGCGTTCGGGATCCCGGCCGAGGTCGAGGCGATCGCGGAGGTCTGCGGGGCCCGCGGGGTCGCGCTGGTCGAGGACTCTGCCTGCTCGCTCGGCGGACGGACCCCTTCGGGGCGGCCGTCCGGCACGGTCGGGGACGTCGCGTGCTTCTCGCTGCACCCCCGGAAGCTCGCGACCTCGGGCGAGGGCGGGCTGCTCGCCGCGCCGCCTGCGCTCGCGGCCAGGCTCCGCACGATGCGGGACTACGGCCGCACGGGCAGGGGCTTCTTCGACGTGTTCGGTGCGGTCGGCCTGAACCTGCGCCTGTCGGACCTGGCCGCGGCGGTCGCGCGGGTGCAGGTCGCGGCGCTTCCGGAGTCGCTCGCGGCGCGTGCCCGGATCGCCTCGGGCTACCTCGCGGCGCTCGCGGCCGTGCCGGGCGTGCGCGTGCCGCCGGGAATGGCGCGGCCGGGCGCGACGATCCAGACGCTGCTGGTCCGGGTGGACGACGCGCCTGCGGTCGCGGCGAGGCTCGACGCGCTCGGGGTCGGGGCGGGACCGGGCGCGCACGCGCTGACGCAGCAGGCGTTCTACCGGGAGCGGTTCGGGGACGGGCCGGCGTGTCCGGTGGCGGAGTCGCTGGCGCGGACCGCGCTCGCGCTCCCGCTCTACGAGGAGATGACCGACCGCGAGGTCGGACGGGTGGTGTCCGCGGTCCGGGAGGCAGTCGCAGGTGGATGACGCGATCGTCGTAGAGGGTCTGGTGAAGACGTTCCGGACGCCGCTCCGGCGCCGGAAGGTCGAGGCGGTGCGGTCGGTGTCGTTCCGGGTCGGCCGGGGGGAGATATTCGGCTTCCTCGGCCCGAACGGGGCGGGCAAGACGACCACGATCAAGGTGCTGGTCGGGCTGGTGCGCCCGACGGCCGGGCGCGTGACCGTGCTCGGCGGGGCGCCGGACGACATGGGCGTCAAGCGCCGCCTCGGGTTCCTGCCCGAGCAGCCGTACTTCTACGACTACCTGAAGCCGACCGAGCTGCTGGACGTGTTCGGCGCGCTCTTCGGCATGTCGCGCGCGGAGCGGCGGCGGGTGATCCCGGACCTGCTCGACCGCGTGGGACTCGGCGCGGCCAAGGACCGCGCGATCCGCAAGTTCTCGAAGGGCATGCAGCAGCGGGTCGGCATCGCGCAGGCGCTGCTCAACGACCCGGACCTCGTGATCCTGGACGAGCCGATGTCGGGCCTGGACCCGATCGGCCGGCGCGAGGTGATCGACCTGATCGCGTCCCTGAAGGCGCGCGGGAAGACGGTGTTCTTCTCGTCGCACATCCTCGCGGACGTGGAGCGGCTGGCGGACCGCGTGGTGATCCTCGACCGCGGCGTGATGAAGGCGTCGGGCACGCTGCCCGAGCTGCTCGGCCAGGGCACGGACGAGCGCGAGGTGGTGCTGAGGGCCGCGCCCGGGTCGCCCGACCCCGCCTCGCTGCCCGGCGTCTCGCGCGTGGAGGCGCTGTCGCCCGGCCTCGTGCGCGCGATCTGCCCGGCGGGACGGTCGGACCCGGTGCTCGCGGCCGCGCTCGCGGCCGGGTTCGCCGTGGTGTCGGTCGCGGAGCGGCGGATGACGCTGGAGGAGCTGGTCGTGAGCCACGCGGCCGGCGCGGGGCCGGGCGGGATCGGCGCCGGCGGGACGGCAGGGGGTGCGTCATGACGGCGGCCGTGGTGAGGATCTCCGCCATCGCTCGGAACACGTTCGTGGAGGCCGCGCGCAACCGCGCGTTCGTCGGGCTCGGCGTCGCGGCGGTCGGGCTCGTGGTGTCGTCGATGGTCCTGTCCGGGCTCGCGCTGTCGGACCAGCAGTCGCGCGTGCTCGTGGACTTCGGCCTGTTCTCGATCGCGCTCCTGGAGGTCGTGATCGCGATCGTGCTCGGCGTGATCCTGGTGTTCAAGGAGATCGACCGGAAGACGTTCTACCTGGTCCTTCCGAAGCCGGTCCACCGGCACGAGGTGCTCGCGGGTAAGTTCGCGGGACTGCTCGGCGTCCTGGCCGTCGCGCTCGTGCTGATGGCCGCGGCGTGGTTCGCGTCGCTCGCGTCGCGCGACGTCGAGTTCAAGCCGGACATGGCCAAGGCGCTCGCGCTCGTGTGGATGGAGGCGGCGCTGGTGACGTCGGCCGCGATCTTCTTCTCGTCGTTCGCGACGCCGGTGATGTCCGGGGTGTTCTCGCTCGGCGTGTTCCTGGTCGGGCGGAACGTGGCGGTGCTCGAGGAGTTGCTGGCCGGGACCAAGGGGCCGCTGGTGCACAACCCGCTCGCCCGGACGATCGCCGAGACGACGGTGTTCGTGTTCCCGGACCTGACCCGGTTCGGCGTGGGCCGCGAGGTGATCCTGGGGATCCCGGTCGGCTGGGACTACGTGGGCGCGGCCGCCCTGTACTGCGCCGGGTACTGCCTGTTCTTCGGGGCGCTCGCGTCGCTCGTCTTCCGGCGGAGGGAGTTCCTGTGACCCCGACCATGCGGCGAACGCTGGCCGTGCTCGCGGCCGTGGCCGTGGCCTTCGGGGCCGCGGCGGCGCGGGTGTCGTCGTCCGGCCGCGCCGACCTCGAGACCGCCGCGCAATCGAGGTCCGCGGGCCTGCGGGACACGGCCGCGGACTTCTACGCCCGGGCCGCGCGCTGGTACCTGCCGGGAAACGGCGTGCAGGCGGACGCGCTGGCCGCGCTGTCGGACATGGCGCGCGAGGCCGGGACGGCGGGGGATTCCGCGTTCGCGCTCCGCGCATGGCGCGAGGTCCGCGGCGCGGTGCTCGGCACGCGCTGGCTCACCGTGACCGCACCCGAGGAACTTCGCGAGGCGAACGGCGAGATCGCACGCCTGACCGCGGCCGAGGACCGCGCGCTGCGGGGAGACGCGGCGCTGACGCAGGCGGCGCACCTCGCGCTGCTCGAACGAGACCTCGCCCCGAGCCCGCTGCTCTCTGCCGTGGCGGTCCTGCTGTTCGCCGCGTGGATCGGCATCCTGGTGCGGGGCGGGGTCCGGGGCGTGCTCCCCGACGGCACCGTCCGCTGGCGCGTGCTCGGGGCGCACGTCGGCGCGTCGCTGGTGGTGCTCGCGCTGTGGCTGGTCGCGGTCGGATTCGCATAGAGCGGCGCCAAGGTGCCTCGCCGGAGGCTTCCTGGCACGCTGCAGACTGGATTCGCGGAGCTTGTGAGCTACGGCTCCCTCGGCGCACCGTCCAGGAGGGCGTCGCACAGGCGGCGGAACGCGGCGAGGCTGCCGAAGGCGATCGAGAGGCGACCGCGGTTGCCCTTGTAGGTCACGGTGACGGGGAGGTCCAGCGCGGACTCGATCCGGGCGCGGGCATCCTCGAAGTAGCCGGCCATGCCCGGCTCGCCGTCCGCGGGCTGAGTCTCCCTCCCCTTCCCCCGCCGGCGCTCCTTCACCAGCGCTTCCACCTGGCGCGTGTTCATGGAATCGCCGACAACACGCGCTAGCGCCTCGACCTGCTCCCCCGGCTGGAGCGGGAGGAGCGCCCTTGCCGAGCCCTCGGCCACGCGGCCGTCCTCGACCGCGGCGAGCACGGGCGGCGCGAGCTTGAGGAGCCGGAGCGAGTTCGCGACGGTCGATCGCTGCTTGCCGACGCGCCTCGCGACCTCCTCCTGGGTGAGGCCGAAGTCCTCGACGAGCCGCCGGAACGCGTGCGCCTGCTCGACGGGGTTCAGATCCTCCCGCTGGACGTTCTCGACGAGCGCGAGGAGGAACGCCCCCTCCTCGGTCGCCTGCCGGACGAGGACCGGGACCGACGCGAGACCGGCAAGGCGCGCCGCGCGGAGGCGCCGTTCCCCCGCGATCAGGCGGTAACGCGTGCCCTCCCTGGCCACGAGCAGCGGCTGGAGCACGCCGGACTCCCGGATCGAGGCCGCGAGGCCCTCGATCGCGTCGGCGTCGAACCGTCGCCGCGGCTGGGAGTCGGGCGCGTCGATGCGGTCGATCGGGCACGCCAGGAGCCCGCCTCCGGGCGCGCCCGCGGCGGTCGCCGGGAGCAGCGCGGCAAGGCCCCTGCCTAGCGCGGGACGCTTCTCCTTCAATTCCTGCCCTCCGGTGTGGGCGGCCCGGAACTGGTCCGACCCCCGTGGATTGTACTCCACGTCGCGGGTTGGAACTATGTGGGCGCCACGAGCCCCAGGCGCGCGAGGACCTCCTCGGCCAGTTCGAGGTGGGCGCGGGACCCGGGGGACTGGACGTCGAAGAGGACCGCGGGCTTGCCGTGCGAGGGGCTCTCGGCGAGCCGCACGTTCCGTGGGATCCGGGTCGAGAACAGCAGGTCGGGGAAGTGCCTCGCCACCTCGTCGGCCACCTGGAACGACAGGCGGTTGCGGCGGTCGAACATGGTCAAGACCATGCCGAGGACGGCGAGTCCCGGGTTCAGGGAGGCACGCGCCGCCTCGATCGTGTTCAGCAGCCGCGCGAGGCCGTCGAGGGCGTAGAACTCGCACTGGACGGGCACGATCACCCAGGGGGCCGCGGCCAGCGCGTTCAGCGTGAGCAGGCCAAGGGCCGGCGGGCAGTCGATCACCACCACGACCGCGTCGAGTCCTCCCCGCCGGATCGCGGCAGAGAGGAGGCCGGCGCGGTCCTCCTCTCCGACCAGCTCGACCTCGGCCGCGACGAGATCGGGGTGGGAGGGGACGAGCGCCAGATGCTCGATCTCGGTCGCCACGGCGAGGTCCGCGAGCCGCTTCCGCCCCAGAATGGCATCGTAGACGTGGGCGGGGCCGGAGCGGTGGTCCACGCCGAGCGCCAGGCTGGCGTTCGCCTGGGGATCGAGGTCGATGAGCGCGGTCGGGGTCTCGAGCACCGCGAGGGACGCGGCGAGGTTCACCGCGGTCGTGGTCTTGCCCACGCCGCCCTTCTGGTTGGCCACGGCCAGGACGACGGGCACGCGCGTCGCGGGGGAGTGTTTCACGTGAAACCCGTCCGGACCGGCGTCGTGAGGACCCGCAGCGGCAAGGTTGACGCCCCTGTAAGAACCCCCAAACGGGCCGGAAACGGTGCGCGGGGGGTAAATTGGCCCGTATGACTTCGCGGGGTTGCGTGCGCGTACCCCCCGCGAAATGGGCTTCTGGAGGCTTCTTGCGAGGGCGTCAAGGTTACTCCGGCATGGGCGCGGGCGGGGCGGAGAGCGGCGCGGGCTCAGGCGTCCCGGCAGGGGCGTCGTCCGTCACGCTGCGCTCGGACCCGGTCAGCGCGATCGCGACCGAGAACGCGAAGAACAGGGCCGCGAGCACGCCCGTGGCCTTGCTCAGGAAGGTCGTCGCTCCCCGGCCGCCGAACACGGACGAGGACGAGCCGCCCCCGAACACCGCCCCGATCCCGCCGCCGCCGCGGCCGGGCTGGAGGAGCACGGCCACGATCAGCAGCGAGGACACCAGCACGTGGAAAGCGATCAGCAACCCGTAGAGCACTTCCATCAGCCCACCTCTTCGACCCGCGCGCGCGGGCCCTCCTCAGACCCTCGCGGCCTTCACGATCTCGCCGAAATCGTTCGCGGACAGGGCGGCCCCGCCGACCAGCGCGCCGTCCACGTCCTTCTGCCCCATCAACTCCGCCGCGTTGCTCGCCTTGACGCTCCCCCCGTACAGGATCCGGACCTTCGCGGCCAGCGTATCGCCGTACATCGAGGCCCACAGGCGGCGGATGTACTCGTGGACCTCCTCGGCCTGGGCCGGGGTCGCGGTCTCTCCGGTGCCGATGGCCCATACCGGCTCGTACGCGATCACCACGCGCTCCGCGTCCGCGGGCGCGAGCCCGCCGAGGCCGAACCGGACCTGCGTCTCGATCCGATGGAGGGTCTGTCCCGCCTTCCGCTCGGAGAGCTGCTCGCCCACGCACGTGATCGGGGTCAGTCCGGCGCCGAGCGCACGCACGGTCTTCGCCTTGACCACGTCGTCGCCCTCGAGGTGGTACTTCCGGCGCTCCGAGTGCCCCACGATGACCCACCGGCACCCGAGCGACACGAGCTGCGCGGCGCTGACGTCTCCGGTGTAGGCGCCCTGCGCCTCGGCCGCCAGGTCCTGGCCGCCCCACTCGACGCTCGTCCCCTCGAGCACCCGCGCCACGCCGGCGATGAGCGGCGCCGACGGCATCACGGCCACGTCGCACCAGCGCGCGAGCGAGGTCGCGCGCACCACGTCCCGCGCCAGCGCGGCAGCGCCCTGCACGTCGAGGTGCATCTTCCAGTTGCCGGCCACGACGGGCCTGCGTCCCGCCATCATGGTCAAGTCGCCTCCCGCAGCGCCTCGAGCCCCGGCAGCTCCCGCCCCTCGAGCACGAGGAGCGTGGCCGGCCCGCCCATGGACACGTGCTTGAAGAACGGCGTGAGCACGAGCTTCGCTACCGCGGCGACCGTGTTGGTGCCGCCGACGACGCTCATCGCGCTCGACCGGGCGATCGCCTTGGCCACCGCCTCGGTCCCCGCGAGGAACGGGCGCCGCTCGAACACCCCCATCGGCCCGTTCCAGAAGACGGTCCTGGCCCCGGACAGCGTCGAGCCGAACAGCGCGGCCGTCTCCGGCCCGATGTCCAGGATCATCGCGTCCTCGGGGACCCGGTCGGCCGCGACCACCTCGGTCGGGGCCTCGTCCGACGCCTCCCGCGCCACGACCACGTCCACCGGGAGCAGCACGTCCACGCCACGCAGCTTCGCGCGCGACAGGAAGTTGCCCGCGGTCTCGACCTTGTCCGCCTCGATCCGCGACCGGCCGACCGGCACGCCCTTCGCAGCCATCATCGTGGCCGCGACCGCGCCGCCAGCCAGGATCGCCCGCACGCGGCCGAGCAGGCTGTTCATGCAGGTGAGCTTGTCCGAGAACCGCTCTCCCCCGACCACCAGGAAGTACGGGCCGTCCGGCGTGCCGAGGAGCTTCGTCAGGACGGACAGCTCCTTCATCACGAGCAGACCCGCGGCCTTCTCCGAGAAGTACTTCGCCACGGCGCTCACCGACGCGTGCGGCCTGTGGCAGGCGCCGAACGCGTCGTTCACATAGACGTCCGCGATCGCGGACAGCTTCTGGGCGAACAGGTTGTCGTTCGCCTCCTCCTCGGGGTGGAACCGCAGGTTCTCCACGAGGACGACCTCGCCATCGACGCGCTCCATCACCACCTTGCGCGGGCCGTCGCCGACCGACTCGTCGGGCAGGAAGACCTCCATCTCCTTGCCCATCTCCTTGGTCAGCAGCTCCTGCAGGCGCTCCGCGACCGGGAGCATCGACAGCTCCGGGGTCCGCCGGCCCCGGGGACGGCCCAGGTGCGAGGCGAGCACCACCTTCGCTCCCTGGTCGATGGCATGGCGGATCGTGGGGATTGCGGCCTGGATCCGGGCGTCGTCCGCGATCCCGCCGTCGGGCGCGAGCGGCACGCCGAAGTCCACGCGGATCAGGACCCGCCTGCCCTCGAGCAGCAGGTCCTCCATCTTGCGGATACCCCTCAGCAGGTCCATCGCGCCCCGCGACGCCCAGGCCTCCGGCAGGCAACCGCCACCCGGATCCCGGAAAAAACCCGGGGGAATCTAGCAGAACCCGGCCGGATGTCAAACCCGCCTCCGCGATCTCCCTCCCCTCGCACGCCCTTCCCGCACCCGAACCCGAGCCCGCCATCCACCATCCCGCGGCCCGGCAGCAGGATCCCGGCGTTGTCGCGGAACCACCCGAAACCATTGGCAGGCGGCCGGACGAGCCGCGCGCGCCACCCCGACCGCCGCTCCCGTGAATACGGCGGGTTGCGCGGTCGCCGCGGTCGGCCGAACCGCGACTTTGTCCGAGACCCCGGGCCCGGCAACCCCGTCGCTTGACGTCGATCGGCGCCGCTGGGACAATCGGCCCGTCCCCCCTCCGGAGACCTGCCCATGTTCCGGAGGCCCTTCGCGCGGTTCGCGGCCCTCGCCGTCCTCCTGTCCGTCCCGGCCGTGTCGGCCGCGCGCGCGGAACCCGTCCTCCCGGACCCCGGGATCGGGCTGGAGGTCGAGCGCGCCGGCAACCGGTTCGTGATCCGTGACGTCCGCCTCCTGGCGCACCCGCCGAGGGCTCCGGCCTCGGAGGCGCCGCCCCCCGCCGATCCCACGCCCGCCGTGGGCGCCGACCCCGACCTCTCCGGCCTCGATCCGGTCGCGTCCGACCGGATCGCGGTCCAGGTGCCGGTGGGGCAGGCCGTCGTGACGCGCTGGGACGCCGCGACCGGCGCGCTCGAGGTGATCCCGCCCGACGGCCGGCACGCGCTCGGAGCCGCTGCGCTCGAGGCGGTGGCGGCCGCACCCGCCTGGATCCGGGACGACCTCGCCTCGAACCTCTCCCTCCTCGCGCCCCCGGTGCAGGACGCGATCGCCGCGGCCGTGACGGGCGTCGCGGACCCGGCATGGCTCGACGAGGTCGCCTTCCTCGCAGCCGGCACGCCCGCGGAGGACCTGTCCGCGGAAGGCTTCCGCCCAGCCTCGCTCGCGGACCAGGCGCGGCTCGCCTACGCCGCGGACCCGCTCCTCGATTTCGTCCGCATCGTGGAGCGCTCCGATCCCGTGACCGGCGAGGCGTGGACGACCGCGGCATACCGCAGCCGGGCAGGAGAGGGCGGCCTTGAGGAGGAGTGGGAACTGCCGCGCAGCGACTGGTACTGGTGGGTCATCCACCCGCGCCTCGACGGCGAGCCGCTCGCCGACGTGGACCCGTCCACCGGCAAGGCGGCCGCGTACCCGGACGGGCTCGGGTTCCGCGAGTACTTCCTGGACCCGCCGCACCCCGTGGACTCGGTCCGCTCGTACACGCGCCACTACGTCTTCCGGAAGCCGCCGAACTACGAGGCAGCGCCGGGACTCAAGGACGTGCCGTACGGATCGGTCCCGGGGTGGGGGCCGTCCCAGGTCGGCGCGCTCGAGTGGCCGGACAAGGGGCCGCTCGAGATCACGCGCGATTCGAAGGGGCGGCCGACCACGATCGAGTTCAAGCGGCGGCCGAAGGGCATCGTGCTCGCCACGACCCTGCGCGTCGAGGCGGCCTACGCCGAGGGGAGGTCGAACCTGCTCGAGAACATGCTCCGCTACGGCGCCGGAAACGTGATCCTCCCGAAATCCGCGAAGACATGCGTGGTCATGGTCCGTCCTCCGTACGGCCACGCCGGCGTCGTGGAGGGCGTGCTCGACGCATTCGGCGCGAAGTACGAGGTCGTCGGCCCGGAGTGGCTCGCGGCCGGGGACCTGTCGGAGGCCGCCAAGATCGTGGTCCCGTCCGACCAGCCCCTGGACCTCTACCTGGCCGTGTCCGACAACCGCGCCCGGATCGAGGAGTGGCTCGGCGGACCCGCCTGGCGGGTCCTCGAGTTCCACGGGGCCGCGTCGCCCGACGGAGACTGGTCCGGCCTCCCCATGCCGGGCGGCTTCACCGGCGCGGGCGTCGCGGACGAGCCGGACGACGTCGTCGAGGTCGAGGGCCAGCCGCCGCTCGCGCGCGTGCTCCCGGGCACGGCCCTCTACTGGGACGGCGTGAAGCGCGCCTGCCTGTCCGGTGACCGGCCCCTCGCGCCATCCATGTTCGCGATCGACAAGGTCGGCTGGTGGGCGTCCCAGAACCTCTTCGACAGCGTCGTGGACTGGGGCGAGAAGCACTACTGGATCCCCGCGCCCGAGCGCACGTCCTGGGCGCAGCGGCTCCTATACAACCACTTCGGCAACTGCGGCGAGGAGCAGGACATGGTCACCTCGACCGCCAAGACGATGCTGATCCCCGCGGCCAACACCTCGGATTCGTGCGAGGATCACGTCTGGACCGAATTCCTGCACCGCGACTCGTGGCACCCGATCGGGCTCGGCTGGTCCGATGGCGACGCCTGCATCGACGACGCGGGCATCGCGAGCGGCAAGAAGCACGGCGGCGGCAAGAACGTGTCGTTCGTGGTCAAGGACCGCGGCGACGGCGCGCGCATCAACCGGACCGACCTCTACGAGAACACCGGCACACTGAAGGTGACGGTCACGGACGCGGACGACCGCCCGGTCGCGGCCGCGACGGTGCTCTTCGTCACCGAGTCGTTCTACGCCGAGGGGGGAAAGTTCCCGCTGACGATCGCTCACTGGGACGTCACCGGCGACGACGGGTCGGTCACCGTGCACCCCGGGGCGAACGGCGTGGACCCGATCTCGGACTGCGCCGACCCCGTCAAGAACCTCGAGCTGAGGTGCAATTCGTATTCGATCCGCGTCCTGACGCCGTTCGGGACGTTCCCCGCGGCCAAGGGCGAGGTCTGGCTCGCCGTGCCCGCGACCGAGGCGGGTCCCGGGTTCTCGAAGGCGGTGACGGTCAAGGTCGAGGGTCGCGCGGCCGTCCGGCTGCCGGACCCCGTCGCGAACCAGTCCCCGCCGGACGCGACGCGTGCCGTCACGATCGACCTCGACGCGGCGACCCGGATGTCGTGCGGCCGCTCGCTGACCGCCGAACGCTGGTGCGAGTCCGCGGGGCCGGGCGACGCGGACGTCATGGTCCTGGACCAGGCCGGGTACGAGGCGTTCGCGGCGGGCAAGGCGTTCGAGGCGATCCGCGCCGCGACCGGTGCGGGACCGGGGAGCCGCGTCGCGGCGCACCCTCCTGCGTCCGGCGACGTGTGGGTCGCGGTCGTGAACCGCTCCCCGTCTGCGCGCGAGCTGCTCCTGGACCTGCGGGTCGGCCGCCTCGCGGCGCCCCCGGCCCCGGCCCTGGACCCAGGGCCCGAGGCCGTGCCCGATTCCGCCGGCGAGCCGGCCCCTGAGGAGGCGCCGGAGCCCGGACCCGATGCGGCGACGGAGGACACCGGCGCGCAGGACGCGGCCGGGCCGGCAGTCGATCCAGGTGCGACCGCCGGCGGCGACAGCAGCGGGGGATGCGGAGCCGGTGCGCCCGCTGCCGGTGGGCCGATCGTCCTGCTGCTCGCGACCGCGCTGGCCGCCTGCCGCACGCGAAGAGCGTCGGCCCCGCGCGAGGGTGCCCGCCCGCCGCCCGCGCCGCCCCGGGGCCGAGCGTGAGCCGCACGCGAAGAGCGTCGGCCCCGCGCGAGGGTGCCCGCCTGCCGCACGCGCCGCGCCGGGGCCGAGCGTGAGCCGCACGCGAAGCGTGTCGGCCCCGCGCGAGGGCGCCCGCCCGCCGCCCGCGACCGCACTGGCCGCATGCCGCCCGCGCCGCCCCGGGGCCGAGCGTGAGCCGCACGCGAAGCGTATCGGCCCCGCGCGAGGGCGCCCGCCCGCCGCCCGCGCCGCCCCCGGGCCCAGCCTGAGCCCCC
>VGRB01000070.1 GCA_016875475.1 Deltaproteobacteria bacterium | reverse complement strand
CGGCTCCATCTCGTGGGTCCACAGGTCGAACACCAGCACGACCGGCTCATCCTTGCCGCAGGCGCCCCTCTTCCAGCGGCTCCTGAGCTGCACCCCCATCATCCGTACCAGGGCCGACTTGCCCTGACCCCAGGTCCCCTTCATCGCGATCAGGAGGGGCATGCCGCCCGGCCTGGAAACGTGGCGACAGAGGCGATCGAGCCAGCGGCCCTGGAACGGCAGCGGGTCCATTCCGGGATCACCGCCTTGCGCCGCGGACTCGAACAGCACCCAGCGCGCGGCGAGTCCTACGAGGCCCAGGACTCGACCGACGAGGTAGAGTGGGAACGCACCGGCAAGGAGCCATGCCCATTTCGCCCAAGGCGAGGCGTCGGGGCCCGCCACGGTGGACCGGGACAAGTACCAGAGCACGGCCGGCAACAGGAACAGCACAACGGCCGCGAGCCCGACCACGTGCTTGCTGACCCACCGCCGGCCGGCCAGCCACCGCGAGACCGCCAGGACGACGGACACGCAGGCGAGGCTCGCGACCACCATGACCGCGAGGACCTCGTCGGCCTGGGCCACGGCCTCGCGAAGCCAGCCGGAGTATGTCCAGATGCCGGCACCCGCAAGTCCGATGCCCAGAACGAGCAGCCATGACACGGACCAGGCCAACGCCTTCGCAATCATGACACCCCCGAGAAGCGAGGCATATCCCCTACCAGACCCGGGGTATACCACCGTCACCGATCGTGTCAACCCCTCGTCGGAGTGGACCCAGGATCCCGGCGTTGTCGCGGAACCACCCGAAACCATAGGCAGGCGGCCGAACGAGCCGCGCGCGCCACCCCGACCGCCGCTCCCGTGAATTCGGCGGGTTGGGCGGTCGCCGCGGTCGGCCGAACCGCGACTTCGTCCGAGACCCTGAGGTCCACAAGGTGGTGCATGTCTTTCCGATGCACCACGTGCTACCATCACCCCCGGTGACGGCCGTTCGGGAGCGAAGAGTGACCTCGTCCGTCCACCTGCAAGGCGCCCCAGTCCGTCCCGACCTCCTGGAAGAAGAGGTCGCCCAGCGGTGCGCCTGGCTGATCCGCTACCGCAGGCTCGCCGTCGGGGGGGTGTTCGCCGCGACGGCGCTCGCGTCGCTGGCCCTCGGGCTCGACGTCCCGGTCGCCTGGCTGTGCGCGGCCGGGGGCGCGCTCCTCGCGCTGAACGAGGGCTTCCGCCTGCTCCTGGCGCGGATGCGGCGTTCCCGGGTCGGCCCGAGGGGGTTCTCGCGGCTTGCCGAGGCCCAGTTCCTGACCGACTGGACGGTCCTGATCCTGCTCGTCCACCTGACCGGCGGCCTGTCGAGCCCGCTGCTCGCGTTCTTCGTGTTCCACGCGATCATAGCGGCCATCCTACTGCCCCCCCGCGGGTCCTACCTGCACGCGCTGGGCGGGGTCCTGGTGGTGGTGGCCCTTGCCGGGTTCGAGTGGACGGGTGCGCTCCCGCACCGTCCCATCCCCGGGCTCTGGACGGTGCCGCACGACGAGCCCGTGGCGGTCGCGACGGCCGTCCTGTCCTTTGCCGTCGTCGTGCTCGGGGCGAACCACCTGGCCGGCTCGATCTCGCGCCGGCTGTGGTCGCGGACCATCGAGAGCCTGGCTCTGATGGAGCGCTTCGAGCAGGAGGCCGAGCGGCTGCGCGTGCTGCACGACATCGCCCGTGCGGTGAACTCGTCGCTCGTGCTGGACGAGGTGCTCGGCCGGATCGTCGAGGCGACCGCACACACGCTCCGAGGCAAGGCCTCGTCCATCCGGCTGCTCGACGACGAACGCCGGGTCCTGAAGTGCCGCGCCGCGCACGGGTTGTCCCCGGAGTACCTCGCGAAGGGCGACATCGAGGTGGACAGGAGCCCGGTCGACCACCCCGCGCTCGAGGGGTGGGCGGTCCAGGTGCCGGACGTTGCCGCCGCGACCGCGCTTCAGTTCCCCGACGAGGCCGCGCGCGAGGGGATCCGATCGATGATCTCGGCGCCCCTGCTGGTGCGCGGCCGCGCGATCGGCGTGCTCCGGCTCTACTCGGCCGATCCGCGGCGCTGGGGGCAGGAGGAGGAGACGTTCCTTATGGCGATCGCGAGCCAGGGGGCGGTCGCCATCGAGAACGCGAGCGCATACCGGCGACTGGAGGAGCTGGAGGCAGCGAAGTCGCGGTTCGTGTTCCAGGTGGCGCACGAGCTGAAGTCGCCGGTCGCCGCGGTCCGGCAGATGCTCTCGCTGATCGAGTCGGGCATCGTTTCGGACCCCGCGGAGCACCGGCGCCTCGTCGCGCGCTGCCAGGTGCGGTCGGCCGACCTCCAGGCCACGATCGACGACCTGCTCGCGCTCGGGTCGCTGAAGCGGCGGCTGCCGGAGGCGAACGTGCGGCCCGTGGCCCTCTCGGACGTCCTCGTCCCGGTCGAGGAGCGCGTCGCGCCGTCCGTGGGCGAGAAGCGCCTGGACCTGTCGATCCGGTGCGAGGCCGGCGGCCCGGTGGTCAGCATGGACCCGGACGACCTCCGCAAGCTCCTGGGGAACCTGCTCGAGAACGCGGTCAAGTACACCCCTGCGGGGGGGGCGGTGCGGCTGCTGGCCGAGCGCCGGGGCGACCGCGTCTTCGTGGAGTGCTCGGACACCGGGATCGGCATCCCCGCGGACGCGCTGCCGCGGCTGTTCGACGAGTTCTACCGCGCGCCGAACGCCCGGGAATCCCACCCCGGCACCGGGCTCGGCCTGTCGCTGGTCAAGCGGATCGTGGACCTCTACCACGGCGAGGTGCGGGTCGACAGCGAGATCGGGCGCGGAACCACGTTCACGGTCATCCTGCCTGCCGCGTGAACGCCCGGCGGCCGCAAGGCGGCCGCGCAAGGGGGGTGGCCCGCGCCGGCCGGTCGCCGCAGCGGGCGCGCTGCCGTCACGCGATGGTCGCGTCGCCGGGACATTCGCATCGCAGACAAGGAATGACTGCCGACGCGACCCACCAGCCGGCAGCCACCTTCTAGCGCGCCAGGCGGCGGCCGAAGCGCTCGGCCAGTTCCTTCTTCGAAGCACCGCTCGCGCGGGCCGCCTTGTAGTCGGCAAGGTCGGCCTCACCCAGGTGCTGTTCCGTGAACTCCTCGATTCCTTTCCACGGAGCCACGAGCATCACGACCTTCCTGCCCGGCACCGGCCGCTCCCTGCCGCAGATGATCTCCGCGTCGACGGCCGCCTTCATGTCCCGGTCGAACAGGAAGACGACCTTCTCCTGCGATACGAGCCTGACGATATCGCGCCATCGCGACAGCAGTGCGGCGCCCTGCCACTGGGCATGGCCGGCCCGGACCGGCACCGACGAGAACCCCGCGAGCTCGCACAGGCGCTTGATGGCGGGTTTGTCGGAAACCCCCTCCACGAACAACGCAACCGGGCGCCGCGACTCGACCGTCATCCTTCACCCCGCTCGTCCAGGATGTCGGTCAGCCATGCAGCCACGAGATCCTTCCCCTCCCTGACCTCGACGGGAACCCGCAGGAATCTGCCCGATCGCAGGATGCGAATGCACGCTGGATCCAGATGCTGAGCCAGTACCGGCGAGTGGCTCGTCGCGACGACGTGGTGGCCCCCCTTGGCCGCCTGCTTCATCATGTCCGCCACGAGGTCGAGCATCCTGGGCTCCAGGTGGCACTCGGGCTCCTCCAACAGGATCAGTGGCGAGTCGCTCAACAGGGCGGTCGCGAGCAGGAAGAACGCCTTGAACCCGTCCGGTGCGAACGCGAGGTCGAACCAGCGGCCGTTCCGGCCTTCGCCGGCCAACTCCCGGAAGCGCACGAAGGCATACGCGACCGCGCCCGCTACCTCGGTCCGCACGTCCCAGTCCGCTCGCTCCATCCCTGCGCGGTCCAGCACCAGTCGGATCCGGCTCCGCAACGTCTCGAAGGGCCACCGGTCAGGGGCCTCCTTCCAGGCATGGAGGAGCGGCGCCAGGTTGGTGCCGATGATGGTGAGACGGTCAAGCGGCCCCTTGGTGATGTCCAGGTCGCCGAAGTCCTTCCCCAGGTCCAGGACCCGGAACCGATGGGGGTTCCACGCGGCCACCTCGTCGAACATCGCCTTGACCCACGCGAACCGCGTATTGGCGAGCACCTGCCGGCCCACGGACGACAGCAATAGCGGGTAGTTCCGCTCCAGGAAATGCCAGCGGACACCCGAGGACTGGTCCGGCGAGTATCGCCCGGTTGTCCGATCGAACCGGAGGAGTTCCTTGCCGTTGCAGACCGCCTCCTCGGTAGTCAACTCGGGCAGGCCCGTCTCGGGATTCGCCGACCATCCGACGCGGTACGCCAGTTCGTTCGCAGCGGACGATGGACCGCGGCCGTCGCCGCGAAGCGTCATCTCGATCAGCATTTCGCGATCCGACTGATGCCACGGAAGGCACCCGACGAAGTTCCTCCCGCGCCCGTTGAACTGGAACTCCAGCCATCTCACCTGCCAGTCCGACGCCAGGCGCGACAGGAGCGACAGAACCTCCCACAGCGACGTCTTGCCGCTTCCGTTGTTCCCGATCAGGATCGTCAGGCCTCCCTCGTCCGGCTCGAAAGTCGTGTCGGCGAATGCCTTGTAGTTGCAGATGCGGAGCGACTTCAGGGCCGCCATCGCTATCCTCCCGACGAAGACGTCAGTGTAGCACGCCATCGGCTCCCCGGGCGGAGCGTCCATGGGGTAGAATCCGCCCCGCCGGAGGGGGCGCCAGATGAGCGTGAACCGGAGCCCGCGGGTGCTGATCGTCGACGACGACGTCACGATCTGCCGGGTGGGCGATCGGGTCCTCACCCAGGAGGGGTTCGAGGTCCGTACCCAGCTCTCGCCGACGCGAGCGATCGAGATGCTCGACGCGGAGCCGTTCGACGTCCTCTTCACGGACCTGCGGATGGCCGAGATGGGGGGGCTCGAGCTGCTGGAGCGCGTGCGGTCCCGCTTCCCCGACGTCGTGGCGATCGTGATGACCGGATACTCGTCCGTGTCCTCGGCGGTCGAGACGATGCGGCTCGGCGCCTTCGACTACCTGCCGAAGCCGTTCACCCCCCAGGAGCTGGTCGCGTTCGCCCGGAAGGCGTGGGACCGGCGGCGCGAGGCGCTCGCGCGGCGGGAGGCGGCGGCGGGAAGGGTCGAGGAGATGGCCGGGCTGATCGGGCGAAGCGCCGTGATGCAGGAGGTGCTGGCGCAGGTCCGCAAGGTCGCGCCGACGACCGCGATCATCCTGCTCCTCGGCGAGCGCGGGACGGGCAAGCTGGCGATCGCGAAGGCGATCCACGCGATGAGCACGCGCCGCGAGGGGCGCTTCGTCGCCGTGGACTGCGGCGCGCCGCCGTCGGCCCGCCTGGACGTGGACCTGTTCGGCCGGGCGCCGGGCGGCGAGGGGGGGCAGGGCCGGCGCGGCCTGCTCGACGAGGCGGACGGCGGCACGGTCTTCCTCGACGAGATATGGAACGCCGGCCTCGACGTGCAGGGGCGGATCCTGAAGCTGGTCCAGGACCGCGAGCTGCTGCCGGTCGGCGCCGCGTCGGGCCGGATCGTGGACCTGAGGCTCGTGATCGCGACCAGCCGGGACCTCGAGCAGATGGTGCGCGACGGGGCCTTCCGCGAGAGCCTGTTCAGCCGCCTGACCGTGTTTCCGATCCGCGTGCCGCCGCTCCGGGACCGGCCCGAGGACGTGGCGCCGCTGGCCATGCTCCTGCTCGCGAGGGTCGCGGCCGGGATCGGGAAGAGCGTGTCCGGGATCTCCGAGGCGGCCATGCGGTCGCTCGCCGACTTCGACTGGCCGGGCAACGTCAGGCAGCTCGAGTCCGCGGTGGAGTGGGCCGCGATCTCGTGCGAGGGCGACGCGATCGAGCCCGCCGACCTGCCGCGCTGGGTCACGGGCCGGGGCCTGGCCGAGGGCACGGTCGTGCCGGCCTCGAACCGCGAGCTGGTCACCGCCCGCAAGCGCCTCCGCGAGCAGGCGGTGTCCGACCTCGAGCGCGAGTTCACGCTCGCCGCGCTGTCGCGGAACGGCTGGAACGTCACGCGCGCCGCGGCCGAGGTCGGGATGCTCCGCCCGAACTTCCAGGCACTGATGCGGAAACACGGGATCAGGTCGGGGCGGGAGGAGTAGGCGCGCCGGCGGCGCCCCCCCCCGGAAGCTCCACCACGAACGTTGTGCACTCGTTCTCGGCCGACTCGACCCGCACGCGGCCGCCGTGCAGCTCCACGATCTCCCGCGTGATGAACAGCCCGAGGCCGGTGCCGCGGCGATGCGCCGCCTCGGCCACGTCGAGCCGCGAGAACTTGCGGAACAGGTAGGGCATCTGGTCGGCCGGGATCCCGCGGCCCTCGTTCCGGACCGAGAACGCGTGCGCGCCGTCCGCGAGCCGCGCGTGCCCGACGCGCACCTCGGTGCCGGACCTGCCGTACTTGAGCGCGTTCGACAGCAGGTTGTCCATCACGATCCGGAGCAGGTCGGGGTCGCCCTCCACGACCAGGTCCTCGGGCACGTCGCAGCAGACCGTGAGGCCGGCGGCCGCGGCCTGGCGCGCGACCTGGTCCATCGAGGGGTCGAGGACCATCTTGCGGAAGCCGATCCGGCGCGGCCGGCACGCGAGGTCGCCCTGCTCGATCCGTGACAGCGTCAGGTAGCGCTGGATCATCTCGTTCAGGTGTTCGAGGTTGCGCTCGATGGACTCCAGCGTGTCCGCCTGTCCCGGCTGGATCGCGCCGAAGTAGCCGTCCCTCAGCGACGACACCCCGAAGATGGCGCTCGCGATCGGCGACTTCAGCTCGTGGCTGACGAAGCCCAGCATCTCCATGTAGTTCTGGTTCAGGCGCGTCAGGTCCGCGTTCGACCGCTGGAGCGCGCCGTTGGCCGCGCGCAGCTCCTCGGTGCGGCGCGCCACCGCCCCGGCCATCTCGTTGAACGCGTGGCTCAGCGAGTACAGCTCGTTGAACCGGCTGCCCGCGAGCCGGACCTGCGCCGACTGGCCGTGCGACACCTCGCGCGCGGCGCGCGTCAGGCGGCGGATCGGGCGGTAGATCCAGCCGGCGAACACCAGGCTGAACACCAGCGCGAGGCCCGTGCCGATCAGGGCCAGGAGCACGAACCCCCCCGTCAGGCGGTCGCGGTACTCCAGGAACTTCTTCTCCAGCACCCCCAGGTACAGGATCCCGATCACCTGCCCGTCCGGCGCGCGGATCGGGTCGTACGCGGTCAGGTACCAGTCGTTCACCACGAACGCGCGGTCGTTGAACGGACGGCCGTTCTCCAGCACGGCGTCGCGCACGACCCTGGACACGCGGGTGCCGATGGCGCGGTTGCCGGCCTCGTTGCGCACGTTGGTCGCGATCCGCAGGTCGCCCTGGAAGATGGTCGCGGTCCCGAGCGGCCTGCCGTCGTACTCCTCGTTCTTGAACACGGTCTCGCGGATCGCGTCGAGCAGCGCGTAGTTCCGGTTCAGCAGCACGCCGCCATAGACGTAGCCGATCACACGGTTCGAGTCGTCGAAGACCGCCTCGACCGCTTTCAGCATCATGCCGTCCGTCTCCACGTCCTTCGGCGACGGCGCGGCCATCGGCGTCGGCTGGACCTCGATGAACGCGGCCTCGGCGAGGTGCTGGCCCTCGCGCCGCAGCACGTCCGCGGGGACGATGACGGTCCCGGCGCCGGACGTCTTCGTGTCGAAGGCGTGCTGCATCGCCGGGTCCATGTAGGCCATGTCCCTGGATTCGTACGGGTATCGCGTGCGCAGGACCACCCGGCCGTTCGGGTCGACCAGGGTCAGGACGTCGAGCCGGTTCTGCTTCCGCAGGAGCTCCAGCCGGATGCGCGTCAGCTCGAGGTCGAACGTCGTCTCCGACAGGACTTCGTGCGATTTCTGGATCATGGACGTGAACTTCACGGCCGACCGGATCCGGTCCATCTCGTGGTTGTAGGTCGCCCACGCGCCGCGCAGGTCCATCTCGACCCGGCGCTGGGCCTCCCCGACGACGGCTTCGGAGGTGGTCTGGTAGCCGAGCAGGAGCGACAGCGCCCCCCCGCCCAGCACGATGAGGCCGAACGCGGCGAGCAGGGTCCGCCGGATGCCCATGCGAGGCGCCCGGCCGTTCTCCCGTTCCTCGCCGGCTTCCACGGGGGATCCCCTACTGCTGCGCCAGGAGCTGCGCCACGCGATCCAGCAGCGCGCGCGGCTTGATCGGCTTCTCGATGAACGCGTCGATCGGCAACAGGCGGCTCCCGGCGTCCTGGCTGAACTTCATCCCGGTCCGCTGCTGGATGCTGGTCAGCATCATGATCGGGATCTTCTCATACTTGCGGTTCTGCGGGTACGTCTCGAAGTCCCGCAGGAAATTCACGACGCGGAAGCCCGCGACCGTGTCCTCCATCATGACGTCGAGCAGGATGACGTGCGGGCTCGCCGCCTCCATCCGCTCCATGGCCTCGCGGGCGGACCCGGCGGTCACGACCTCGTAGCCCGCGGCCTCCATGACGGATCTCATGATCTCGACGAGATCCTGATCGTCGTCCACGATGAAGACCCGGTGCTTGCCGTCCATGATGCCTCCTTCCGAGGCGGGCCAAGGCGGCCCGCCCTACAAGCGCTCCAGCGGGACCGACAGATCCACCCTCGTGCCGCGTCCCGGCCACGGACCCAGGCGCAGCTCGCCGCCCACGCAGCGCGTCGCGGCGAGCGCGAACACCATTGCGTACCCCCGCCCGATCTGCACCCCGTGCGTCGCCTGGGAGTGCTCGTCGAGCGTGGACTGGAGCGCGTCGTGGTCGAACTCGACGCCCTCCGCGGTCGCGGCCACGACCAGCCGGGTCGGCCCGTCGCCGTTCTCGACGCCGATCTCGACCGACATCTCCCCCCCCGGCCGGGTACACGACGCCAGCATCCGCACGAGCCGCACGACCAGCCGCCGGACCAGCGACGTCGCGACCCGGGCCCGCGGCAGCCGGCCGTGAACGGACAGCCTTGCCACGAGCCCCCGGCGGGCGCCCGTCGCCTCCAGCTCGGCGCGCAGGTCGGCCACGAGCTGCGCCGGCTCCAGCACCTCGGCCTCGGGCCGGAACGCCCCTTCGAGCATCTGCGTGGCGTCGCGGTAGTCCTGGATCAGCGCCACCATGCGCTCGCAATCGTCCACCGCGCGGCCGAGCCGCCTGTCCTGCCCCGGGGACACCTCGCCGAACGTCCCGTCGCGCAGCGCCTCGATCTGCATGATGACCGACGAAAGCCCCCCCAGGAAGTCGTGCAGGAAGTGGTTGACCACGCGGTGCGTGGGATCGGCGACGTTGTCCACCGACCCGCCGGCCTCGGCTTCAGCCCGCCTGCACGTCATCCCGGATCTCCCGCACGATGTCGTCGAGGCGCGCCGCCAGGGCCGGGCTCAGCCCCTCCCGGAACCCGACCGCCGGCCGGATCCCGACCGCGTACAGCCGCACCTCGGGAACCGCCAGCCCGAATTTCTTCGCCAGCTCGAATGCTTCCAGGATCCCGACGTGGTGCGAAGACGCGAACCCCGTGCCCGTACCCGTGTCCGTACCCGCCCGCTCCTGCACCCTGATCCTCGCGACCTCCCCGACCCCGACCTGCCCCGAATCGATGCTGTCCACGATGACGACCCGCTCCGCGGCGTCCTTCCTCGCG
Organism: Deltaproteobacteria bacterium; assembly: GCA_016875475.1. GTDB lineage: Bacteria > Myxococcota_A > UBA9042 > DTJE01 > DTJE01 > VGRB01. Next base: position 7,639 of record VGRB01000070.1, on the reverse strand, counting down.
AGCCACCCCAGCAGGTCAAGCCCGGACCCCTCGAACGGCACGAACTCGTTCCCGGCCGGGTCGGCGGCGTGGATGCGCTCTCCCACCGCGGGGCCGACCCCGTCGTCGCCGCGGATGGGACTCCCGACGCCGATGAAGAGCGTCCTCAAGGCCGCGTCCTCAGCGGATGAAGCTCCGCACGACCTTCCCGGACGCGGCGCGCACCCGGACCTCCATCGGCATCTCGCCCGGGAGGGAGTGCGTGGCGCACCCGAAGCACGGATCATACGCCCGGAACGCCATCTCGATCATGTTCAGGATGCCCTGCGAGACCTCGGTGCCGGGCTTGATCAGCCCGCGCGCGGCGTCGCGGATCGACATGCAGATCGCGGCGTTGTTGTTGCCGGTCGCGACCAGCATGTTGCAGCGGGTCACGATGCCGCGGTCGTCGGTCTTGTAGTGGTGGAACAGGGTGCCGCGCGGCGCCTCGACCACGCCCACCCCCTCGTTCGGCGTCGCGGTCGGGATCGCGCGGACGTCCGGGTCCGAGATCCCCGGGTGGTGAATCAGCTCCTGGATGCGCTCGCACACGTGCATCAGCTCGATCACGCGGGCCCAGTGGTTCGCGAGCGTCGCGTGCACCGGCCTGCCGCCGAGCGTCGCGAAGAACTTGCGGTAGGCCGAATCCGCGATCGGCGTGGCCATCCCGTTCGCCACGTTCAGGCGGGCGAGGGGCGCGACGCGGTAGACGCCGGAGTCCTTCCCGACGGTCAGTCCCTTCCAGCCGATGTTCTTGAGGTACGGGAACTTCAGGTAGCTCCAGGGCTCCACGTGCTCGGCGATGTGGTCGAGGTACTTCCGCGGGTCGAACCGCGCGAACTCGTTGCCGTCCGCGTCGATCACGCGCAGGGTCCCGTCGTACAGGGCGACGCGGCCCGCGTCGTCGACCATGCCCATGTAGTAGGACCGCATGGAATACGGGCCGTTCACGATCAGGTCCACGTACGCGTTGTTCCCGAGCACCACGTCGTCGAACAGCTTCAGCGTGAACTGCCCGAAGCCGACGAGGTCGTCCGCGATGCGCTTGATCTCGTCCACCTCGGCGGGGTTGGTCAGCGCCTTGCTCATGCCGCCCGGGATGCCGCAGACCGCGTGCGTGGCCTTGCCCCCGAGGATCGCCTGGATGCGCTGGCCCTGGGCGCGCGCCTTGATGACCGCGCCGCCGACCTCCAGGCCGACCGCCGCGACCACCCCGAGCACGTGCCGGGTCGTCGGGTCCGCGTGCGGGCCGAGCACGAAGTCCGGCGCCGCGAGCGCGTAGAAGTGCGCGATGTGGCTGTGGACGTAGTGCGCGCAGTGGAACAGCTCGCGCAGGCGCTTCGCGGCCGGGGGGGGCTCGACGCCATAGACGCCGTCGCATGCCTTGGTGCCGGCCAGGTGATGCGGCCCCGGGCACACGCCGCACGCGCGCTGCGTGATGCGCGGCAGTTCCTCGACCGGGCGGCCCTCGCAGAACTTCTCGATCCCGCGCAGCTCGGGGATCTGGAAATAGACGTTCTCGACCTCGCCCGCGTCGTTGATGAAGATGTCGAACTTCCCGTGCCCTTCGAGCCGGGTGATCGGATCGACGGTGATGGTCTGCATCGCGGAACCTCCTCTAGCTCGCCTTCGGCGCGCGGCCCAGCACCGACACGGGCAGCGTGAACCGGTAGAACGTCCCGAGCGGGTCGAGCAGCCGCGCGGTCTCGGCCGCGACCGTCGCGTCGTCGGACGCCGCGAGGATCGACGTCATCGCGGCGAGCGCGTCCGCCCCGGGGTCGAGCGACCCGGGCATCGGCCCGTAGCACCCGCGGCACGGCATGTTCACGGCCGGGCAGAGCGCGCCGCAGCCGCCGCGCGACGCCGAGCCCATGCACGTGAAGCCCTGCTCGAGCAGGCACTGCTCCGGGTCCGGCACGATCTCGAACGGCCGGTGGAACCGCTTGATCGTCGGCTTGTCCGACTTCTTCCGCTTGCAGTCGTGGCAGACCGACTTGTCGGACGCGACCGTCGCGCCGGGGGGCGGGAGACTGCCCGTCACGATGGCGGTGACCGCGGTCATGATGGTGTCGGGCGTGGGGGGGCAGCCGGGGACGTAGTACTCGACCGGGATCACCTGGCTCAGCGAATAGACGTCGTCGAAGAAGACGGGCAGGGTCAGCTCGCCCTCCGGCACCTTCAGGTGCGGCTGCGGCGTGGTGCCCTCCGGGTTCACGGTCGAGGCCGTGTAGCCGTAGACCGCCTCGAAGATGGACTTCCTGTCGTGCAGGTTCGCGAGCCCTGGGATGCCCCCGAAGCAGGCGCACGCGCCGAAGGCGACCATGACCTTGCACTTCCGCCGGAGCAGGCGCGCCAGGTGGAGCTGCTCGCTGTTGCGCACCGCGCCGTTGAACAGGCAGACGTCGATCTCGCCGTCCGCCCACCCCTCGACGTCCTTGTACTTGAAGTCCATCGCCACGGGCCACAGCCGGATGTCGGCCGCGGCCGCGATGTCGAGGATCTTCTCGTTCACGTCGAGGATGGCGACGTCGCAGCCGCCGCACGACGCGGCCCAGTAGATCGCGAACTGGAGCTTCTTGTCCGCCATGTCTGTCACCCCGCGTGATGCTCGGCGAGACCGGAGACCGGCTCGACGGCGGCCCGCACCTTCCAGTTGAGCGGCCCGAGCGCGCGCACCTGCCCGGTCATCTCGTTGGCGACCTTCACGAACACGTCGCCCTCGGACGCCGAGATCCACTCCAGGCGCACGCGCGCCGGCTCGATCCCGAACTGCGCCAGCATGGTCTTCAACTGCGGGAACCGGCGCATGGTCTTGAGGTTCCCGTTGATGTAGTGGCAGTCGCCCGGGTGGCAGCCCGCGATCAGCACGCCGTCCGCGCCCTCCGCGAAGGCGCGAAGAACGAACGCGGGATCGATGCGCCCCGAGCACATGACGCGCAGGAGCCGCACGTTCGGGGCGTACTTCATGCGGGCCGTGCCCGCGAGGTCCGCGCCCGCGTACGTGCACCAGTTGCAGCAGAGCACCGCGATGACGGGTTCGAAGCGGTCCGACATCTCGTCCTCCTCCGGGAGCCGGCCCCGGGACATCGAACGGTCCCGGGCGGGCTCCTCCCACGCGGGCTACCCCGCGAACAGCGCAGAGATCTGCGCCAGGACCTGCTGGTCCGTGAAGTGCCTGCCCACGATCGCGCTCGACGGGCACGTCGCGACGCACGTCCCGCAGCCCTTGCACAGGCTCGGGTTGATGGTCGCGACCTTCTTTGGCCCGTCGAACCCGATGGCCGCGTACGGGCAGATGTCCTGGCAGACCTTGCAGCCCGAGCAGGCCCCCTCGGTGACCTGCGCGGTCGCGGCCTCGACCTCGACCTCGCCGCGCGAGATCAGCGCCATGGCCGTCGATGCCGCCGCGGCGCCGTGCGCGACCGCGTCCGGGATGTCCTTCGGGCCCTGGCACGCGCCGGCGAGGTAGACGCCGTCGGTCGCGGTCGAGAACGGCTCGAGCTTCGGGTGCTTCTCCATGAAGAAGCCGTCCGGCGACAGGCTCATGCCGAACCGGCGCGCGACCGCGGGCGCATCCGGCTGCGGGGTCACCGCGGAGGCCAGGATGACCATGTCAACGGGCACGCGCAGGACCTCGCCGAGCGTGGTCGCTTCCGCGCTGACGACCAGCCGCCCCTTCTCGTCGTCGTTCGCGGGCTGATCGGTCACGTAGGCCGCCTTGCCGCGGACGAACTTGACGCCCTCGTGGAGAAGGCGGTTGTAGAACTCCTCGTAACCCTTGCCGAAGCAGCGCATGTCGATGTAGAAGTTCCACACCGTCGCCGCGGTCTTCTCGCGGAGCAGGTGGGCGAACTTCAGCGAGTACATGCAGCAGACGCGGGAGCAGTACTCCTTGTAGTTGCGGTCGCGGCTGCCGACGCAGTGCAGGATGGCGACGGACTTCGGCTCGGTGCCGTCCTTCTTCAGGATGCGGCCGCCGGTCGGCCCGGTCGCGTTGTTCAGCCGCTCGAACTCGATGCCCGTGATGACGTCCGGGAACCGGCCGTAGCCCCACTGGCCGAGCGCGGACGCGTCGTACAGGTCGTAGCCGGTCGCGACCAGGATCGCGCCGACCCGCTCGTGGACCACCTTGTCCGTGTCGTCCCAGCGGAAGGCCTTGGGCTCGCAGAAGCGCTCGCAGACCTTGCACTTGCCGTTCACGAAGTACGTGCAGCTCTCCCTGTCCACGACCGGCTTGCCGGGCACGGCCTGGGGGAAGAGGCGGTAGACGGCCTTGCGGGTCGTCAAGCCCTCCTCGAACTCGGAGGTCGTCTTCTTCGGGCACTTCTCCAGGCAGATGCCGCACGCGGTGCAGACGTCCGGATCGACGTAGGTGGCCTTGCGCCGGATCGTCACGTCGAAGTTGCCGACGTAGCCGGAGACCTCCTCGACCTCGGCGCAGGTGTAGAGCGTCACGTTCGGGTGCTGCGCGACCTGCACCATCTTGGGCGTCAGGATGCAGGCCGAGCAGTCGAGTGTCGGGAAGGTCTTGTCGAGCTGGGCCATTCGCCCGCCGATCGACTGCTGGCGCTCGACCATCACGACCTTGATGCCCGCGTTGGCGAGGTTCAGCGCCGCCTGGATGCCCGCGACGCCGCCGCCGACCACGAGCGCCTTCGGCTCGACCTTGACGGAGCGCGTCTCGAGCGGCTCGAGCAGGCGCGCCTTGGCGACCGCCATGCGCACGATGTCGATGGCCTTCAGCGTGGCGGCCTGCTTGTCCTCGTGGACCCAGGAGCAGTGCTCGCGGATGTTGGCCATCTCGAACAGGTACGGGTTCAGGCCGGCCTCGGCGCACGCCTTGCGGAAGGTCGCCTCGTGCATGCGGGGGGAGCAGGCCGCGACCACCACGCGGTCGATCTTGTGGCGGAGGATCGCCTGCTTGACCATCGCCTGGCCCGGGTCCGAGCACATGAACTTGTAGTCCTCGGCATGGACCACGTTCGCCCAGGTGCGCGCGGCCTCGGCCACGCGGGCGACGTCGACCACGCCCGCGATGTTCGTGCCGCAGTGACAGACGAAAACGCCGACTCTCGGTTCCATCGTCAGCCCTCCACAGCGTCAGCGACGATCTCGGTCACGTCCGCGATCCGCATCGAGTCCATGCCGAGCGCGGTCTTCGCGTCCTCGAACATCGAGATGCAGTAGGGGCACGCCGTCACGACCGTGTCGGCGCCCCGCGCGACCGCCTCCCGGAGCCTGCCTACCGCGAACCGCTCCTCGACCGGGGTCTCCATCCAGAGCCTGCCGCCGCCACCGCCGCAGCACACCGCGTCCTCGCGGTTGCGGGCGAACTCGAGCAGCTTCAGCCCCGGCACCGCGCCGAGGACCTCGCGCGGCGCGTCGTAGACGCCCGTGTGGCGGCCGAGGTAGCAGGGATCGTGGTAGATCGCGGTGCCGGCGACCTGCTTCGTCATGGCGAGCTTCCCCGCCTTGACGCGGTCCGCGAGCACCTGGACGACGTGCTGCACGTCCCACCGCCCGCCGAGCGCCGGGTACTCCTTCGAGAACGTGCTCAGGCAGTGGGGGGAGGGGACCACGACCTTCTTCACGCCGAGCCCGTTCATGACCCCGACGTTGGTCGCGGCGAGACCCTGGAAGAGCGACTCGCCGCCCGCCTTGCGGACCGCGTCGCCGCAGCACTTCTCGCCTTCGAGCAGGCCGAGATCGACGCCCGCCGCCTTCAGCACGGCCAGCGTGGCGCGGCCGACCCTGGCGTTGCGCGCGTCGTACGCCTGGGAGCAGCAGGTGAAGTACGCGGCGTCCTGCGAGCCGTCGAAGCGCGGGACCGGCGCGTCCTTCAGCCAGGCGGTCCGCGCGGCCGGGTCGCCCGACCACGGGTTGCCGTTCGACTGGACGCTGCCCATGACCGCGCGGAGCGTCTTCGGCAGGCTGCCCGACTCGCCGATGATCATGCGGATCGTGCGCACGAGATCGACGATCTCGACGCCGCGCGGGCAGCGGTCCACGCAGGCGTTGCACGTGGCGCAGAGCCAGAGGTCCTCGCCCTCGTAGCCCTCGAGCCCGACCTGGGCCCGCGTGATGATGTTCCGCACGCGGAAGTCGCGCACGACGTTCCACGGGCACGTGCCGCTGCACGTGCCGCACTGGTAGCAGAGGTCGAGGGTGTCTCCGCCCGACTCCTTGATCAGGTCCGGGACCTCCAGCATCGGGACCGCGTAGGTGCTCATGCTCTACCTCGCGAGGCCATGCGTTCGGCGCCCATGCGCCTGCATGAAAAGCTCATGCAGCGCGAGCGTAGAGCAGCCCCCTGGGCGAGTCAACGACGTACAAGTTGAGAAAAGTCAATGTTGCTGGTCGGTTGACGCGGACCGGAGATGTCCGTGTTCACAGGCGGTTCCAACCGTACCCCTACCCGTACCCCTACCCCTACCCGTACCCCTACCCGTACCCGTACCCCTACCTGTACCCGAGCCCGAACGCGTTTCCCGCCGCGCGGCGTCTCGCCGCCAGGAGCGTCGCTTTCGACAGCCTCCCCAGTCCTTGCGCCGCCGCCTCGATCATCACGGCGGGACCCGCTCGCCCAGCAGCCCGAGCGCCAGCCGCCGCCCGGGGAGTGCCCTGCGCCGGAGGACGTGCCCGTCGGGGCGTGGCTGCTGCACCGGCCCGCCGCGGACCCGGACCGCGCGGACGCGTCGGCCGCTGTGAGCCGCCGCAGGCGGGCCGGGTTTCGGATCTCCGGGCCGTACGAGCGGAAGTCGACGACGTCGGCGGGGCACACTGCAGTCAGGTGCGGGGAGTGGCCGCGACGTCCCCGCCGCGGCGAAACGAGGGCCGCGAGCGGGCGCGACGTCAGGGCATGCAGAGGCGGACGCCGTGGACCAGGACCGTGTCCTGGCACGTCCCGGCGGCGCAGGGGTGCGCTTCGTCGCAGTACGCGTAGCAGTGGTACGTGTAGTCGGGGTCGCTGCCCGGGTCGGGGAAGCAGTCCGCGCCCGGCGCGCAGAACAGGTTGAAGTTCGAGCAGTCGGCGCCGACCGCGAGCGAGCCTTCGTCCCAGCACAGGAACGAGCCCTCCTCTGGGTCCTCGTAGTAGCACGCGTCGCCCTCCGCGCAGCCGGTCTGGAGCACGGGGTCGCACACCGGAACCTCGCACCAGCCCCAGTCCCCGATCCCGGCGAACGGGAAGACGCAGCGCTGTCCCGGCGTGCAGTCCTCGGTTGCCCGGCAGAGCTCGCGGCACAGGTAGCCGCCGTCGTCGACGTGCTTGCAGATGGCCCCGGCGACGCACTCCTCGACCTCGCAGTCGCCGTCGATCGGCACCGGGCCCGCGGGGACGCAGGCGAAGACCTGCGCGACCAGGACGGTGCAGCGCGCGTCTTCCCCGCACCCCTCCGCGGGCGGCGTGCACGGGTCGCCCAGGCAGACGCCGAGGTCGGCGCCGACCCCGGCCGCGGCGGGGTCGCCCACGCAAAGCTCGTATTCCCCGGCGCACGGCAGCTTGCCGTCGAACGTGCACGCGGAGCGGCAGTACGAGCGGGTCTCGTCCCACGGGATGCAGATCGCCCCGGCGACGCATTCGCCTGCGCCCTCGCCGCACTCCTCGCGGACGGGCACGGTC
>VGRB01000069.1 GCA_016875475.1 Deltaproteobacteria bacterium | reverse complement strand
CCCCCCCCGTGTCCTTCGTGTCCGGCGGCCTCGCTGCCGTGACCGTGCCCGCCGCCCTCGTGCCGGTGGCACCCCGACGCCAGCCCGGCCGCAAGCGCCAACGCGACCAACGTCCTCATCGCTCGACCTCCCCCAGCGTCCGCCGCAGCTCGATGTCCGCCCGGCGCGCCGCCGCCTCCAGCTCCAGTGCGCGGACGGAGGCGTCCAGCACGCTCCGCCACGCGTCGAGCAGTTCCAGGACCCCGACCTCGCCCGACTTGTAGGCGACCTCGGCGGTCCGGGCCAGTTCCTCCGAGGGGCCCGCGGCGTCCCGGCGGAACACGCGCGCCGCCTCGGACAGGCCGTCCACCTGCGCCAGCAGGCCATCCGCCTCCCCGAGCGCCTCGGACAGCAGGAGGTCCCGCCGTCCGGACGCGAGCCGCGCCAGTCCCGCGGCCCGGGCCGCTTCGCCCTGCCCAACCGCGACGAACGGAAGCGGCAGGGACACGCCCGCGACGAACCCCCACCCACGCTCGGCCGCCGCCCGGCCGGTCTTGAGCCCCGCCTCCAGCCCGAGGTCCGGGACCCAGCCCCGCGAGGCCGCGCGCCGCTCCATTCCGGCCGCGGTCACCTCGGCGTCCAGCGCCTTCAGGTCCGGACGTCGCGCGACCCTGTCCGCCAGGGCCGCGGCCTCTTCCGCCGCCCCGTCGGGGAGGAGTGCGCCGGAGACGGCCAGGGCCGCGGGGTCCTCCGCCCCGACGAGACGCGCGAGCCGGGCCCGGGTCGCGGCCAGCGCCGCCCGTCCCTCCCGGACCCCCGCCTCGGCCGTCGCCCGCTCGCGGAGCAGGCGCCGGTGGTCGTAGGCGGACGCGTCCCCGGCCGCGGTGCGGCGGCCGACGACGTGGGCCGCGGCATCGACGCGCGCGAGCCACGCCTCCGCGGCCCCGAGGCGCCCCGTCGCGAGCAGCACGTCGTAGAACCGGTGCCGGGCTTCCGCGGCGAGGGCCACCCGCGCCCACGCCCCCTGGTGCTCCGCGGCCAGGACCCGCTGCCGGCCGGCATCGCGTCGCAGCGAACGCCGCCCCCCGAGGTCGATCTCCTGCGAGAGCGTGACGAAGTCGTCCGAGCCCTCGGCGCCGCCGCCGAAGACCTGTTCGCGCGAGTACGAGACCACGGGGTTCGACCATCGGCCCGCGTCCACGGCGTCGCCGCGGGCAACTCCGACCTCGCCCTCGACCACGGCGGCCACCGCGGGACGCCCGAGGGCACGCCGGACCGCCTCGTCCTCGGTCAGGCCGCCATCCTGCGCGATGGCCGAGGTCGGCGCCAGGGCGAGGGCCAGCCCCACCGGCAGGCAGGACCGACCGACGATCGGTTTTTGGGGCGGCAGGGGGCGCCGACGCGCGTTCATCGCCTCACCTATCTCGTGAGCCAGCTCAGGAAGGTCTCGGTCACGTGGTGCAGGGGGCTCGCGCCGAGGAGCAGCGCGAGGGCCGCCGCAGCCGTCCAGGCGGGCAGGCCGCGGGCCGGACGCCAGGTGGTGTCGGACAGCAGCGTCTCGACCCGGCTCGGCACGTGGCTGCCGCCGAAGGAAGCCGCGACGAGGTCCGGGGACGCGGGCGCCGCGGCCACCAGGCGCTCGATGGTCAGGACGGCCCGGGCCACCCGGACGCGGTCGCCGACCGCGCGCACGGCCTCGTCGTCGCACGCCTGCTCGGTCGCCAGCGCCAGGTCCGCCGTCAGCGCGCGCCGGGTGCCGGGGAGGTGCGCCATGGACAGCAGGTTCGCCAGCAGCAGGCGCAGCGGGTCGCGCCGGCGGACGTGCGCGCGCTCGTGCGCCTGCACGACCGCCATGACGTCCGGGGCCACGGCCCGGACGAACCCGGAGGACAGGTACACCGCGGGCCGGACCAGCCCGGCCGCCACGGACACGGGAACGTCGGCGTCGATGACGTGCACGCCCGGCATCCCGTCCGCGGCACGCGCGACGCCGCGGAGCGCGGCGACGGCGCGGGCCGACCGCAGCAGCCGCAGTCCCTGCCGTGCAGCGACGCCGGCGAGCGCGACGGCCGCCAGGATCACGACCACCCACCCGACGAGCCCCTGGTCCAGCGGCGGATGGTGGACGAGGCACAGGTGGACGTGGCCCGGATGCCCGGCGCAGTGGTCGTGGAACCCGGCGAGGAAAAGCTCGCCGGGCAGGAAGCACAGGGCGGTGAGCAGCACGCCGGCGGCGACCGGCGCCGCCGTCAGGGCGAGCAGCAGGCTCGTGCGAGGCGCCGGATCGAGACGCGCCAGCCGGCCGCGGACCAGCGGAAACGCGACCGCGGACAGCGCCGCGGTCGCTGCACAGAACAGGACCGCCGCGAGCACCGCCAGCTCGAGGGTCTCGACGAGGGCGATCATCGGCCGCCCTCCCGCCCGGGACCCCGGCTCGTCCCAGTCCTGCTGCGCGGGGCGCCTCCGGGCGGCTTCGGCGTCGCGACGACCCCGGCCGTCGTGTCACGCAGGGCCGGACCACGCTCGCTCGGGCCTGCGTCCCGCTCCTGGAATCCGCTCCGGATTCGCTCCCGCTCGTCACGGACGGGTTCCGACACGGGTGTCCTTGCGAGGCGCTCCGCGACGAGCCGCTCGAGCCTGCGCAGGTCCTCCTCGCCGGCCCGGTCCGCGACCTCGACGAACGCGGCGAGCATCGGAGCCGTACGTCCTCCCAGGACCCCCGACACCACGTCCATGAGGATGCGACTGCCGAACTCCTCCCGCGTGACGCGCGCGGTGTAGACGTAGGCGTGGCTCTCCTTGACGCGATCCAGCAGCCCCTTGCGCCACAGCCGCTCGAGCGTTGACTGGACCGTGTTGGGCGTGATCCCGCGCGGGACGCCGATCGCCCGCCAGGCAGACTTCACGTCCGCGCGGCACCCGGCCCAGACGTGCTCCATGACCGCGCTCTCGAGGTCTCCGAGGGGGATCGGGCCGGGTCTGGGCATGGGGCCCTCCGGACTGGTGCTGGAACTATGGTTCACGGGACACCGATTGTCAATCGGTCTTGGCCGGGCCGGCGGCGGGATCCCCGGCTGCCGGAGCGTGTCGCCCGGCGGCGCGGCGCGAGGGCCATGGACCCGGTCAGGGCGTCGCCAGGGCCGGCGGGCGGGTCCAGTCGATGACCGGCCAGCCGCGGGATCGGGCCTCGATGCGCAGGCGGGGGTCGGGGTTGACGATGCGTGGGTGCCCGACCCGCAGCAGCATCGGGAGGTCGGTCGCGCTGTCCGTGTAGAAGTAGCTCCGGGCGAGGTCGATCCCGCGCTCATCGGCGAGCCGCTCCGCGAGCGTCACCTTGCCCTCGGCGTAGCACAGGGGGCGCTCGCACTGCCCCGTGAAGCGGCCGCCCTCCACGCCGTAGCGCATGGACAGGCCCGCGTCCAGGCCGAAGTGCTCGACCGCGCACTCGGTCGCGTAGGGCGAACTGGACGTCAGCAGGACGAGCAGGTGCCCGGCCGCGCGGTGCGCGTCGATCCACGCCCGCGCCCCCGGCGCCTCGTGCGACACGACCTCGTCGCGGAACCACTGGCGCGTCCACTCGCGCACCGTATCCTCCGGCAGCCCCTTGACCGTGGCGAGCGCCTCCTCCAGCACGCGCTCCATGTCGACGAGGCCGAAGTGGTAGAGCACCAGGAACACCCCGGCCTTCGCCGTCTTCAGCATTCCCAGGCGGCCGACCCGGCGCTCGCGCATCACCCAGAGCCTGCCGCTGTTGACCGACAGAAGCGTCCTGTCCAGGTCCAGGAACGCCGCGACGCCTTCCGCACCATGGGCCATGCGCACCTCCCACCCCATCGGCCCCCGATCCGTACCACGGTCCGCGCCGCCGCCGTGCGGGCGGGAGCCCAACCGTCCGGCGGCGTTGCCGATGGGCTGCCAGTTCCCCGCCGCAACCGCCGCGACAGCGCGTCGATCCACAGGTGGATCACCGGCGTGACGTCCGGCGGCAGCACCTGCGACACGAGCAGCCCGCCGACCACCGCGACGCCGGGACCGCGGCGTGTCTCCGCGCCTGCCCCGGACCCGATCGCGATCGGCAGGATCCCGACCAGCGGCGCCATGGTGGTCATCATGATCGGCCGGAACCGCACGACCGCGCCATCGAAGGTCGCTGTTCGCGGTGCCCCCGCCCCCGATCACGGACGGCCAGGTCTCGAACGGGTGGCGGCCGGACGTCAACGCGTTCCTCGGGGCGGAGATCCTGCTGCCGAGCGGCCACCTCGACTACGATGTGCCCGCGAGCCAGCGGCTCCAGTACCCGTAGCAGGCGGTCCCGAACGGCACCGGTCGAGACGCGTACCCCCACCTTCCCGACCCGGCAGGCCCCAGGGGCACCGATCGGAGGGGGGCGCGGCTCGCCCCCCTGCGCGCCGCCCCGCGTTGCGGGGCGCGGGCCACCCCCCTTGCGGGGCGCGGGCCACCCCCCTTGCGCGGCCGCCTTGCGGCCGCTCGGCTCGCCCGGTCCTTGATCCGCCTCCCCCTCCCGCGTACGCTTGTGTGCCATGAAGACGCGGCCTCTGGGCGCTCTCGGTGCGGTGCTGTGGGTCGTGGCCGGGTGCTCGGGCCAGGGGGCGGGGCCGCGGGACGCGGTGGCGGACCTTGGGACCGCGGACCCGGACGTCGCCCCGGAAGGGATTCCCGACGAGGCGTACGAAGCCTCGCAGGACGACGCGTCCGGCGGCGACGGCGTGATCGGCCCGGACGAGACGGGCGGCGACGCCGCGGATGGAGCGGGCGGCGAGGCGGACGGGACGGACCCGGCCGGAGACGACGCGCCGGCCGATCCGGGCGCGGCCGAGGCCGCGCAGGACCTCGCGGAGGACCCGGGCGAGGACGCGGCGGGGGATGAGGGCGAGGACGCACCCGGCGATCCGGGCGGCGACGCCGCGGCGGATGCGGGGATCGAGCTGCCCCCGGATGACTGCCCGGACGACCCGCTCAAGACCGAGCCGGGGGAGTGCGGCTGCGGCGTGCCGGATACCCCGAACTGCGCCGAGGTCGATCCGCCGGTCCCGGACCCGCCCGGGTGGGCCGTGGCCCCGCACGCGATCGGGAAGGACTCGATCGCGATGGTCGCCGAGACCGTCGCGGACGCGAGCGGCGTCGAGTACTTCTTCGAGTGCGCGGCCGGTCCCTGCCACGACAGCGGGTGGCGGGATGGGGCGGCCTGGGTGGACGCGGGACTGGCGCCGGACATGACGTGCGCGTACCGCGTCAAGGCACGCGACAGGAGCGCGAACCTGAACGAGACCGGCTGGTCCGGGGAGGCGATCGCGACCACCGACCGCGACCCGGGGTTCGCGGCCGGGATCGCCGCACGGTACTTCGACCTCGGCCCCGCGGCGGCGTCGCTCCCCGAGATGGACGGGCTCGCACCGGACGTGGAGCGCGTCGAGGCGCAGGTGACGTGGGCCGCGACCGGGGAGCCGTGGACCGGCCTCCCCCCGGGGTTCGCGGACGGGTTCGCCAGCCGTCACGCGGGGTTCATACGCATCGAGGTCGGCGGGGAGTACGCGGTCCGGCTCGACGCGGACCAGGGCGCGCGGATGTGGCTCGACTCGGAGCCCGTGCTCGACGCGGGGGGGGCGGACGTGTTCGCCTCTACCGTCGCGGTCCGGCAGCTCGCGCCCGGCTACCACCCCATCCGCATCGACCACTGGGAGGACACGGGACCGGCCGCGCTCGTGCTGTCCTGGTCCGGGCCGGGGTTCGGGACGGAGGCGGTGCCGCGGACCGCGCTCTACCACGCGGACCCGCCGGACGCGCAGCAGCCCGCGCCGAGCCCGGCCGCGTGGGAGATGCCGCCGTCCGCGGCGGGGCCCGCGGCGGTGACGATGACGGCGGCGGCGGCGAGCGACCCGGCGGGCGTGCGGTACGCGTTCGAGTGCGTGCTCGGCTGCGACGCGGCGAGCGGGTGGCGGACCGGCCGGACGTGGGAGGTCGCGGGGCTCGAGCCGGGCACGATGTACGCCTTCCGGTTCCGGGCGGCCGACCTCTCGCTCGCGGGCAACGCGTCCGCGCCGTCGCCGACCGGCTTCGTCACCACGGACACGTACGTGCCCGACGTGGTCGGGATGCCGCGACCGCTCGCGGAGGCCGCGATCGCGGACGCCGCCCTGCTGCTCGGCGAGGTCGCCGAGGCGTGGGACGACGTCGTGCCCGCGGGCAGCGTCGCCGCCCAGGGGCCGGCCGCCGGGACGCCGCTCCCGGCCGGGTCGAAGGTGTGGCTCACGGTCTCGCTCGGGGTGGAGCCCGTGCCGGTGCCCGACGTCACGGGCATGAAGCAGGCGGACGCCGAGGTCGCGATCGCGGCGGCGCGGCTCGCGGTCGGCGGCGTGACGACCGTCCCGAGCTGCACCGGGGCGCCGGGGACCGTCACGGGCCAGCAGCCCGGCGGCGGCTGGACCGCGCCGAAGGGATCGCCCGTCACGCTGTTCGTGTCGCGCGGCCCCGAGCAGGTCGTGGTCAACGAGCTGATGTACCACCCGCCGGACGACGACGTGGCGCGCGAGGAGTGGGTCGAGCTGTTCAACCCGTGCGCGTGGCCCGCGGCGGTCGCGGGCTGGACGATCGACGGCCTCGGCGACTTCGCGTTCCCCGCGGGCGCCGCCATCCCCGCGGGGGGGTACGTCGTGGTGGCGGAGGACGCGGCCGCGTTCGAGGCGGCCTGGGGCTTCCCCCCCGACTTCACGTACGCGGGCGCTTCGCTGGCGAACGGCGGCGAGACCCTGGTGCTGACCACCGCCGCGGGCGTCGTCGCGGACCAGGTCACGTACGACGACGTGCCGCCGTGGCCGGTCACCCCGGACGGGCTCGGGCCGTCCATCGAGGTGATCGATCCGTCGAAGGACAACGGCGTCCCGCGCAACTGGCACGCCTCGATCGCCCCCGCCGGCGGCACCCCGCGCGCGCCGAACAGCGTGCTCGCGGACGGGCTGCCTCCGTGGATCACGCTCGTCCGCCACGACGGGCCCGAGCCGGGCATCCCGATCCGGGTCGTCGCGACCGTGAGGGACGCGACCGCGGTCACGCTGGCGTACCGGATCGGATGGGGCGCCCCGGCGACCGTGCCCATGAAGGACGACGGCCTGTCCGGCGACGGCGCGCCCGGCGACGGCGAGTACGGCGCCGCGATCCCGGGCCAGCCGACCGGGACGCTCGTGCGCTACCGCATCGACGCCTCCGGACCGACCGGCGAGATGGGCTACCCGCGCGACGACGACACGCTCGAGTGGGTCGGGACGTACCTCGCCCCGCCGGTCGCGTCGGACCTGGACGTGTTCCACTGGCTCATCCACCCGGACGACTACGCGCGGGCGCTCTCGCACGTGTTCACGGACGAGACCGAGCCCGCGCTCCTGTTCCACAACGGGGTGCTGTACGACGGGCTCCGGATCCGCGTGCGCGGCCAGTCGTCGCGCGGCTGGCCGAAGAAGCACTGGAACTTCAAGTTCCCGCAGGGACACGGGTTCCGCGCGTCCGGCTTCACCATGGACCCGGTCAGCGGCTTCAACCTCCAGAGCAGCTACGCGGACAAGAGCTACCTGAGGGAGGTACTGTCGTACGAGACGTTCGGCGCCGCGGGCAGCCCGACCAGCGTCGCGCGCCACGTGACCGTCTGGCAGAACGGGCAGTTCTTCGGCCTCTACACCTACCTCGAGGACCGCGACGCGGGGAACCTCGAGCGGAGCGGGCTCGACCCGGAGGGGGCGCTCTACAAGGCGTTCAGCAGCCAGTGCCAGTACCAGACGATCGACAAGTTGAAAGGGCCCTGGGAGAAGATGGGACCGCCGAACGGCGACTTCTCGGACCTGCACTCATTCCTGGCCGGGGCGAACAACCTGACCGGCCAGGCGCGAAAGGAGTTCCTGTTCGACAACTGCGACGTCCCGGCGATGCTCAGCTACCACGCGGCGAGCGTGGTCATCCACAACAACGACCAGGTCGCGAAGAACTACTTCCTGTACCGCGACACGCACGGGACCGGCCGATGGTGGTTCCTGGCCTGGGACATGGACCTGACGTTCGGCCGCATGTTCCAGAACACGGTCCTGAACGACCAGTTGTTCGCGGACACCGACGTGGTGGCGGGCCGCGCGAACGTGTCGCCGAGCCACCCGCTGTTCGGCGACTCGGAGCACCAGAAGTGGGACTACCTGTGGAACCGGGTGACGGACGCGCTCCTGGAGGACCCGGACATCCGGGAGATGTACTACCGGCGCCTTCGCACGCTGATGGACGAGCTGCTGGTCGAGGGGCGGTACGAGGCGCGCATCGACGAGCTGGCGGCGCTGACCGCGGACGAGGCCGAGGCGGACCGGGTGAGGTGGGGCTGGTACGGCACGGCCGAGACCCCCGCGACCGCGGTGTCGCGGATGAAGGCCGAGTACCTCGCGCGGCGGCGCACCCACCTGTTCGCGACGCACCGCATCGACGGGGGGATCCCGCCGGCGCAGTCCGCGCACCCGGCCGTGGTCATCAACGAGCTGATGTACAAGCCTTGGACCGACCCGCTGGTCCCGGACGATCCGCGTGACGAACTCGAGTTCGTCGAGCTGTACAACCCGTCGCCGCACGAGGCGGTGGACCTGACCGGGTGGACCGTCGCGGGCGTGGGCATGACGATCCCGTCGGGCGCGGTAATCCTGCCCGAGGGTTACATGCTGCTGGTGCGCAACGACGCGATGCTCCGCGCTGGCATCCCCCCCGGCCGCCACGTCGGAGGGCAGTACGGCGGCAAGCTCGACGGCGGCGGCGAGCGGGTGGCCCTGATCGACCGGACCGGCTTCGTGGTGGACGAGGTCGAGTACGACGACGTCGCACCGTGGCCGATCGAGGCGGACGGCGGGGGGGCGTCGCTCGAACTGCGGGACCCCGCCCTGGACAACTCGCTGCCCGAGTCGTGGAAGGCGAGCGCGGTCGCGGGCGGGACGCCGGGTGCCCCCAACTCCCCGTAGCCGTGCCCCCCACCGCGCCGGTCTCGGGCCCGGTTCGGGGGACGGGTCACGGCCCGAGGATCTGCTTGACGTACGCCGCACGCTCCGCGAGGTGCTGCTTCACGTACGCGCAGTCCGCGTCGAAGTCCTCGATGTCCGCGGCCTTGTACGGGTCCGCGGCCACGGTCGCACGGATCTGGTCGCAGTAGAACTGGGCGCGGGCGGCGAGCTCGGCGTGCGGCCCCGCGAGCATCCACGCGAGGTTCGCCTCGTACTCCGCCTTCCACACGGGGTTCCGGTTGATGAGCTGCCGCATCTTGTTCGGCGGGTTGCCCCAGTCCGGCGGGCCCCAGTACTCGTAGATGTCCGACGTCGCGGGCGCGTCGCCGAGGATGTCGTCGAAGTCCCACGGCAGCACCAGGAACCCCCGCTCGGGGTGGTCGTAGTAGTAGAAGTTCCAGCTCCCGTTGGTGAAGTTGTCCGGCGTGGACAGCAGCACCTCGACCGCCATCTCGCGCAGCACCTGGGGGATGTCCATCATCGCGTCGAGGGCCAGGAAGAACAGCGTGTGGTCGCCATCGAGCGGCTCCATGTCCACGATGGCCTCGAGGTTATCGAGGCGGGTCGTGTCCGCGCCGGAGTCCGAAGGCTTGTAGCCCTCCTCGTACAGGGTTCCGTATTCGTCGGCCGGGAAGTGGTCCTCGAGGAACTCCCGGTCGAGCGGCTCGATGTTCATGTACGGGCCGTAGTCCTTGCCGTCGATGAACAGGTTCACGTGGTTGCACGCGCTGGCGTCCACCCCCGCCTCGCGGGCGAACCACATGCCGAGCCGGTCGCGGATCGGCGCCGCGTGGAACGGGCTCGCCTCCAGGTTGATCCGGCGCAGCCCGTGGAAGCGGCCGGCGGAGTAAAACTTGTTGAACCGCACGGTGAACTGCGGCTTCTTCTGGTCCGGCCAGTAGTCCGGGTTCCCCTTCGGCTTGCACGCGGCGTCCGCGAACACCTCGCCGTTGTACTCGAAGGTGCAGTGCACGTCGCTCTTCTCGCCCTTCGCGATGAAACCCAGGAACTTCTGCCACTCCGCCGCCGTGAAGGTCAGCCTGAACTCCAGGACCTTCGTCTCGTCGAACATCTCGGCCTTCTTGGCGCTCATGTGGGTGCCTTCGTCAGTCCCGGCGTCGGCCGCGGAGTCGGGGACCGGGGTCTCGTCCGTCGCGGCATCGTCACCCGGGTCCTCGGCCGGCGCGTCCTCGCCGGCCTCCGCGGGGACGTCGCCCGTCGCCTCGGCAGCAACGTCCGGGGTCACGTCCTCCGAGGGGTCCGGCGCCGGGTCCGGGACCGGGTCGGGCGCCGGGTCGCCGGGGGCCTCGTCCGGGACGGCCGTGTCCGGGATCGCGGGCTCGTCGAGCGTCTCGACGGGGGCGGGGTCGCCGCTCTCGCTCCCGGTTGCCCCCTCGTCCGCGACGTCGGAGGCGCCCGGGTCGGGGACGTCCGCGCCCGCGGTCGGGTCGGGAGATCCCCCCCCGCCCCCGCAAGCCGCGGCCAGCAGGAGCGCGCAGCAGCGCACCGTCCAACGGAGCGACTTCATCGGCGGCCCTCGCAATCCACCCGGGCTTTATACCAGGGCGGACCCGCGGAATCCAACAGGAGCGCAACAGACCTGACATGCAGGAGCTAATGTTTCCCCCGCGCTTTCCGATACAATCGCTGCTCGAAGGGTGGCTCATTGGCGTCGTCGTCGTCGCCTGCCGGGTGAAAGGAGGTCGCAGATGGTCCGGTCGTTGCGCGGCTCGCTGGTGCTGTCCCTTGCCGTCGCGGTCCTTGCGGCGCCGTCGGCGCTCCGGGCGCAGGTGGTGGTGAACGAGATCCACTACCACCCCTCGAACGCGGCGGTTGCCGCCGGGGAGGACGCTGAACGCCTCCAGTTCGTCGAGCTGCACAACCGGGGGGCTGCGGCCGCGGACATCTCCGGCTGGTCCTTCTCGGACGGGCTCACCTACACGTTCCCCGCGGGCACCACGCTCGTCGCGGGCACGTACCTGGTCCTCGCCAAGGACCCGGCGTTCCTGGCGCTGCGGGGGCCGGTCGTCCCCGCGGGCGTCCCCGTCCTGAAGTGGACCAGCGGCGACCTGAACAACGGCGGCGAGACGCTCACGCTCGTCGACGCGACCGCCGCGGTCCGGGACACGGTCACCTACGGCGACGCGGGCCTGTGGCCGGCAGCGGCCGACGGCGCGGGGCCCTCCCTCGAGCTTACCAACCCCGCGTACGACAAGCGCTTCCCCCTGGCCTGGCGCGCGTCCGCCGGCAGCGACGGCACCCCCGGCAGGCAGAACAGCCGCTTCACGGCGGCGCCGATCGTGCTGCTCGACGCTCCCGCCCGGAACTCGGTGGTCGGGACCCTCGCACAGGTCGCGGTGACCTTCTCGGGTCCGGTGACGGGGGTGGCCGCGGGCAGCCTCGCGGTGGACGGCTCGGCCGCGACCGCGGTGACCGGCAGCGGCGCGGGGCCGTACGTGTTCACCGGCTTCGCGGCGCCGAAGGCGAACCCGTTCGTCGCGACGCTCGCGGCCGGGGCGATCTCCGGGGGCGGGGTCGCGTTCGGGGGCGACTCCTGGTCCTACTTCCGGTCGGTCCCCAGGGTCGTCATCAACGAGATCCACTACAACCCGCAGTCCTCGACCGACGACGAGGAGTTCATCGAGCTGTACAACGCGGACCCCGGGCCGGTGGACGTCGGCGGGTGGAAGGTCTCCGAGTTCGCGAGCCCGGGTTGCGCGATCCCGGCCGGGACCGTGATGCAGCCGGGGACCTACCTGGTCTGCGCGAAGGACCCGGCGGCGCTGAAGGCCGCGACCGGGTTCCAGGCGACGCTCGGGTGGGGGGCGAACGACAGCCTGTCGAACGGCGGCGAGCCGATCTCCCTGCTGAACGCGAGCGGCGCGGTCGTGGACCGCGTGGAGTACGACGACGATCCGCCGTGGCCGGCCGGGCCGGGCAGCCCGGACGGCAACGGGCCGTCGCTCGAGCTGACGAACCCCGGGCTCGACAACGCGATGGGGCAGTTCTGGCGCGCCTCCGCGGCGGCGAACGGCACCCCCGGCGCGCGGAACAGCGCGTTCGGCGAGGCGCCGGTGGTGGCCTCCGAGGCACCGGCGCGCGGTGCGGTGATCGTGACGCTCCCGACCGTGACCGTGACGTTCTCGAAGCCCGTGACCGGCGTGACCGCGGGCGACCTGGAGGTCGACGGCGTGCCCGCGACCGGCGTGACCGGGTCGGGCGCGGGGCCGTACGTGTTCACGACCGGCGGCGCGACGGGCGACGCGGTGACCGTGGTGCTGAACGCGGGGGGCATCACCGACGATGGCGGCCGGCCCTTCGCGGGGGACGCGTGGCTCTACTTCGTGGGCCTGCCGCGGCTCGTGCTGAACGAGGTCCACTACCATCCGGCCGCGACCGCGGTCGGCGCGGGCGAGGACCCGGAGCGGCTCCAGTTCCTCGAGATCTACAACGACGACGCCGAGCCCGTGGACCTGGCGGGGTTCGCGGTCACCGACGGCGTAGGGCTGATCTTCCCGGCCGGAACCGTGATCGAGGGGTTCGGGTTCGCGGTCGTGGCGCGCGACCCGGGATTCCTGAAGTCGAAGGTCGCGATCCCGGCCGGCGTGCCGGTCCTCGCGTGGACGGGCGGCGACCTCGGGAACGGCGGCGAGACGATCCGCCTTTCCGACCCCTACGGGCGCGAGATCGACGTAGTGAAGTACGACGACAAGGGCGACTGGACCGACGCACCGGACGGCGGCGGGCCGTCGCTCGAACTGATCCACCCCGCGCTCGCGAACGACCACGCGGGCTCGTGGAAGGCCTCGACGCCGGTCAACGGCACGCCGGGGAAGACCAACAGCGTGTACGTGGCGTCGCCGGCCCCGGTCATCTGGGGCGCGACGCACTTCCCGCCGATCCCGAAGGGCGGGCAGTCGGTCACGATCACGGTGTTCGCGATCGACGAGGGCGGCGCGGCCCCCGCGGTCACGCTGATGTACCGCCAGGATCGGGATCCGCCGATCGCCTATTCGTCGACGCCGATGTTCGACGACGGACTGCACGGCGACGGCGCCGCGGGCGACGGCCGGTTCGGCGCGGTGGTGCCGGGGCTCGCGGACGGCCAGCAGCTCGACTTCTTCGTCGCGGCGAGCGACGGCGGCGCGACCGCGGTGGCGCCCCCCGGGCACGCGGTCAACGACTCGCACGGGAACCCGTCGCAGACGTACCTGTGCAAGTTCTCGAACGAGGTCCTGCCGAACGACCTGCCCGTCTACCACATCCTCGTGACGCGGGTGAACAAGCGCTTCCAGGAGGCCGCGACGACCGAGATCGCGCGGAAGACCCCGTACGACTCGACCTTCATCGACGACAAGGGAAACATCTTCTACAACGTCGAGGAGCGCTACCGCGGCCAGAGCAGCATCTACAAGTTCCCGTCGAGCTACAGCATCGACTTCCCGTCGAACCGCAGGCTGGACTCCGTCCTCGGCTGGAAGGTCGAGACGCTCCAGTTGAACAGCATGCGGCCGGCCGCGCAGGCGATCGGGTTCGACCTGTTCAACCGGGCCGGGGTCCCGGCGCCGAAGACCGCGTTCGCGCGGCTGCGGTACACCGGCATCAACTACGACACGTGCTGCAACGGCCAGAACGGGTACTACGGCGCGCACGTCGTGGTCGAGCGGTACGACAACGACTTCCTGGATTCGCAGGGCGGCGACGTGGCGAACCGCGGCCTGTCCAGCGAGGGCCAGCTCTACCGCGGCCGGAACGACGCGGACTTCCGGTGGCTCGGGGAGCACCCGGACTGGTACCGGGTGGACGCCAACGAGAAGGGCGGCTACCAGAAGTACAACCACGAGACCGACGACTTCTGGGGCGACCTGATCCCGCTGATCGACGCCCTGTCGAACACGTCGGCGGAGCGCTACGTCGAGCACGTGAAGGCGCACGTGGACGTGGACCTGTTCGCGAGGTACTTCGCGGTAAACATGCTGCTCGGGAACCGGGAAGGCGGGCTGTACCGCGACACGGGCGACGACTACTTCGTGTGGCTGAGGCCGGTCGGGGACCCGGCGAGCCCGCCGCACCCTGACTACGGGACCGCGCAGATGCCGGCCGAGCGGACGAGCAACGCGGCCGTGCTGATGCCGTGGGACACGGACGCGATCCTGTGGGACGCGAACGAGACCATCTGGCGGACGAACGTCGCGGCCATGCGGACCTTCCTGCGGCACAACGCGTTCGCGCCGATCTTCGTGAAGGCTATCGAGGACTTCGCGGCCGCGCAGTTCTCGCCCGCCACCATGAACGCGGTCATCGACGCGATGCCGGCCCAGGTCTTCGGGACCAAGGACGGAAGCGACGTGTGGCCGGAGACGAAGCAGCAGTACAAGAACTGGATCGCGAACCGGGTCGCCTACTGCCTGAACGAGACCGTGGACGACCTGACGCTGACCGGCGTGCCCGCGAGCCCCTACACGGGCTCGGACCCGCTGCTCCGCCTGTCGGGTCGCCTCCAGCAGGCGGGAACGCACGCGATCACGGTCAACGGGGCGCCGGCCACGTTCAGCGCGCACGCCGCGACGTGGTCGTACGACCTGACGCTGAAGGCGGGGTGGAACCCGATCCTGGTTGTTGCCTGGGACCGCGACGGCAAGGAGAAGGACCGCGTCGAGTCCCCGGTCATGTGGAACCCCACCGGCACGTCGCAGATCCACCTCGAGATGCGCACGCCGCGGCGCATGCTGAACGACAGGACGCTGACGATCGAGGCGCGCATCCTCGACCCGATCAACCGGATCGCGTGGCAGAACTGGGAGACGTACGGGAAGGTCTCGGTGGTGCGCCTGCCCGACCGCACGCCGGTCCCGGTCACGATGACGAAGTTCAACGATCACGTGGCGGTTCCGAACGGGTCGCTCAGGTTCGTGAACGGGTGGGGCTCGGTGTCGTTCGCGCTCGACCAGGGCGCCGCGTTCGCCGGCGGCGACGTGGAGGTGTCGGTCGAGTGGAACCACCTCCGTGCCGCGAAGACCGTGACCGTGCTGGCGGGCCCGACGGTGCGCAGCGTGTCGGGCGTGCTGTCCGGCGCGAACCTGACCTGGGGCCCGGACGAGGTCATCCGCGTGACCGGCAACTGCACGGTGCCCGCGGGCCAGACCCTGCGGATCCACCCCGGTACGCTGGTCCAGGTGAACACGACCGGCACGCTCGAGAACGGCACGCTGATCACGGTCCAGGGGAACCTGGCTGCGGTCGGCGCGCGCGACAACCCGATCTTCTTCTTCTCGGAGCGCGGCGCGTCCGCCATGACCCTGACGCAGTCCGGTTCCGCGTCGAACGGCAACGCGTGGCGCGGCATCCAGTTCTACGGGACCGGCTCGTCGACGATGCGCTACGTGTTCCTGACGGGCGCGGGCAACGGCAACGTGGTGTCCCACCCGCGGCCGCCGATCCTCGGCATGTTCAGCACGCACTCGATCCACGTGGACTACTCGGTCTTCGCGGACAACTGCGGCATGGCGTTCTCGGGCCAGGGCACCGGGAAGTACACGATCCGCCGGAACCTCGTCTCGCGCGTCGGCATCGGGGGCGAGTTCTTCGGGAACGGCCACGCGCTGGACATCCGGGACACGTGGTGGACGAACGTCGGGCACGCGCCCGAGGCGAACGGTCTCGACGGCGACCTGCTGCACGTGGACGGCCCGAACTCGAAGCAGACGATCCGGGGCTGCATCATCGCGGACGGCGGCGACGACGGCATCGACCACAACGGGTCGAATTTCGCGGTCCAGCACTCGATCATCCACGGGATCCTGGACAAGTCGGTCAGCATGACGGGCGGCCACCTGACCGCGACGAACGTGCTGATGTTCAACAGCGGGACCGGCATCCGCGGCACCGCCTCGACCGACCACGTGACCATCGCGACCGCCGGCCCGATCGCCGCGAACGACGAGGTCTTCCGCACGATCGTCTGGCCGGGCAGCGTGGCGACGTGCTCGGGCGACGTCAGCTACAGCTACGTGGGCAACGCCTCCGACCTCGGGTGCGGCGACGGCAACGCCAGCATCAACCCGCAGTACACGAGCACCGCCGCGAAGGACTACAACCCCAAGCCGGGCTCGCCGGCGCTGACCGCCGGTCCGGACGGCGAGCGCATCGGCTGGCTCGGGTTCCCGTACGGGGCGACGTGCAAGACGGGCGCGGACTGCAACGACGAGAACGCGTGCACGGCCGACACGTGCGTGGACAAGCTGTGCGTGTTCACGCCGATCCTCGGCTGCGTGCCGTGCGAGACCGACGTGGACTGCGACGACGGCGAGCCCTGCACCAGCGACGTGTGCGCGTATGACGGCTCGTGCAGCCATCCGCTCGCTCCGACCGGCACCTCGTGCGACGACGGCAAGGCGTGCACCTCGCCGGACACCTGCACCAGCGGCGTCTGCGGCGGGCCGGAGGCCTGCCCGCCGAACCAGCACTGCGACGACAAGGGTGCCTGCGCCGGCGGCGGCGGCGAGCCGGTCACGGTCACGTTCCAGCAGGGCGTCAACGGGTACTCGGGGACGCACGACACGTTCCTCCGGGAGTACAGGCCCGACACGGCCTACGGCCAGGGGACCAGCCTCTGGTGGGACCTCGAGGATCCCAAGCCCTACCAGGACGTGGGCCTCCTCCGGTTCGCGGGCGTGTTCGGCCCCGAGCCGGGGCGGATCCCCGGCGGTGCCCTGGTGACGTCCGCCGTCCTGACGGTCAACGTCGAATTCGTCGAGCAGGGTGGGCCCGGCGCTGCGGGCGCGGTGTCCGAGGCCTGGGTGGGCTGGGACGAGGCGACCGCCACGTGGGGCAATTTCGGCGGCGAGCCGGGGGTCCAGCCGGACGAATACGGCCCGATGGTCGCGGCGGCGCCGACCAAGCTGGGAGCGGCCTCCATCGACGTGACCGCGCAGATCCAGGCGTGGGCGTTCAACCCGGCCGGGAACAACGGCTGGATCTTCCTCGCGAAATCGGCTTCGTGGATCGGGATCACGACGAGCGAGGGCACGATCGTCGCGAACCGCCCGAAGCTCACCGTGACGTACGAGCCTCCGGGCGGCGGCTGCATCAGCGACGCGTTCTGCGACGACGGAAGGTTCTGCAACGGCAAGGAGACCTGCAACGTACCGGCGAAGAAGTGCGTGGCCGGGGTGCCGCCGACGTGCGACGACGCGAACGCCTGCACGGCCGACGCGTGCGACGCGGCGGCCAACGCCTGCGCCAACGTGCCGGACCACGCGGCCTGCGACGACGGGGACGCGTGCACGGACGACGTGTGCGTGGTCGGCGCGGGCGGCGGGTGCGCGAACCCCGCGAAGACCCCGGCGTGCGACGACGGCGTCGCCTGCACGACCGACGGCTGCGACCCGATCGAGGGGTGCACCTTCACCGACTCCTGCGGCGCGGGCTTCGAGTGCGACCTCGCGACCGGCACGTGCCGGAAGGGCGCGACCGTCGCCACGTTCCAGCAGGGCGTGGGCGGCTACGACGGGACGCTCGACACGTACGTCCACGCGGGCGCCCCCGCGC